>JANWYC010000125.1 GCA_025057245.1 Aquificaceae bacterium
GTGTTCTGCTCAGTGGTGTAAGTGGAGAAGAGCTCAATATCTACAAAGAATTCTTGCAAAGCCAGGCTTAAATTCTGAGTTTTTAACCCAATGTTATGCGATAAGATTTTTAGCTATGAAGGCAGTTCTTCAAAGGGTAAAATCATCTAAGGTATACGTGGGAGAGGAAGAAGTTGCCAGTATAAGCGTTGGACTTAACATACTTTTGGGTGTTTGTGTGGGAGACACTGAGGAAGACGTTAAAAAGTTAGTGGAAAAGGTGGTAAACTTGCGTATTTTTGAGGATGGCTCTGGTAAGTTTAACCTTTCCCTTTTGGACGTTAAGGGTGAGGCTCTGGTAGTCTCCCAGTTTACACTCTGCGCCAGCCTTAGAAAGGGTAGAAGACCAAGCTTTGAACTGGCGGAGAAGCCAGACAGAGCAAGAGAACTTTATGAGCTCTTTGTGAAGAGACTCTCAGAGCAAGTGCCTACCTATAAAGGCGTTTTTGGTGCTTCTATGGAGGTGCACATAGTTAACTGGGGACCAGTAACCATAATCTTAGACAGCAAGGAACTATAACGCATTTGAGTTATTGTGTTATATTATAGCCATGCGTATAGAAGACCTTAGAAACAGTGCGTGGAGGTTTAACGAGAGGTTGAGTTTTTTAAAAAACAGGGGGCAGGTGCTCACGGAGGGGTACGAACCTACCGTTAAGGAAATTATCCACAAGGTTCAAAAAGAGGGCGATAGTGCTATTCTGGAATACACAAGAAAGTTTGACGGCGTAGAGCTCTCCCCAGAGGAGCTCGAAGTGCCTTACGAAGAGTTAGAAAGGGCGTACTCTGAAATAGAGGAAAACGTAAGGTCTGCGCTTGAGATAGCTCATGAGAGGATAAGGAAGTTTCACGAGAAGCAGTTGGAAAAGAGCTTCTTCGTGGAGGAAGAGGGTATACTTCTGGGCAACAGGGTAATACCCTTAGAAAGGGTAGGCATCTACGTGCCGGGTGGCAAGGCGGCGTATCCTTCCACGGTGCTTATGAACTCAGTTCCCGCAATAGCGGCAGGCGTGGAAGAGGTAATAATGGTTACTCCAAAGCCTAACCCTTACACTTTAGCCAGCGCATTTATAGCAGGAGTGAGTAGGGTGTATCAAATAGGGGGGGCTCAAGCGGTGGCGGGTCTTGCCTTTGGCACGCAAACCCTTCCTAAGGTAGATAAAATAGTGGGTCCCGGCAACATATACGTAACCGTAGCCAAAAAACTCCTGTATGGAGTAGTAGACATAGACATGGTAGCTGGTCCTTCTGAAATACTGGTTATAGCGGATGGCACGGTAGACCCTAAGTGGTGTGCCTGCGACCTGCTGTCTCAGGCGGAGCACGACGAGCTGGCGGGTGCTTTTATGGTGACCACTGACGAAGACTACGCAAAGGAAGTTTCTCGCTGGGTTTACAGACTTTTAGAAGACTTTCCAAGAAAGGATATAGCAAAGAGCTCTATAGAAAGGTTTGGAACTATCTTCATAGTGGAAGACCTTTACAAAGCTTGTGAAGTGGCAAACCACATAGCACCAGAGCATTTAGAAGTTCTCACAGAAGACCCGTTTTCTTTACTACCTTACATAAGGCATGCGGGCGCAGTCTTTTTAGGAAAATATGCCACAGAACCTTTGGGCGACTATGTTCTCGGACCCAACCATACCCTGCCTACTGGTGGCACTGCCAGATTCTTCTCTCCCCTTGGCGTATATCACTTTCTAAAGCGGAGCTCTGTTCTCTACCTGTCTAAAGAAGGCTTTGAAAAAGTGGCAGAACCCGCGGAGAGCATAGGCAAGGCGGAGGGCTTGTATGCTCACTATTACGCGGTAAGAGTAAGAAAGGAATGAGAAAGGCTGTATTTTTTCTTTCATGTTTAATGCTTTCTGCATGCGCACCCCTTGTGTGTCCAGAGGCTGATACTGTGAAAAGTAGATATGGAGAGGATGCTCTACCCACTTCATACGAGGCAAACCTTTCTTTAAGGTATGGTCTTTTTAGAATATCTCTTAACCTGTATAAGTCTGATGGTAAATTCTTAATAAGCGGTGAGGGTCGCACTGCGGAGGTTAAGGGGAACAGTCTGTGTTTTGCAGGCTCGTGCCTTGAAATACCAATTAGCCCCGACGGCATTCTCTTTGGTAAGGTGCTAAGGGGGGACGAAAGGATGGAATGTTCAAAAAGTGGTTTGGTTTTTGAAAAAGAGGATGACCTTTTCAAGTCAAAATACGTGTTCATGGAGGGGAGGTTAACCTTGGTGGAGTTTTACGACAAGAAAAAAGACAGGACCATAAAACTTAACTACCTTGAGTGGTCAAAGGAAGGTTACGCAAAGGCTATAAGAGTAGAGAGCAAAAACACGAGCTTTTTTCTGACGGTGAATAGCTTAAAATTTTAAGCATGTATCCAGTTCTGTTTGAAATATTTGGAATAAAGGTCTATACCTACGGATTGATGGTGGCTCTTGGTGCCTTGGTTGCCTATTGGCTTTTGCTAAAGCTTGCTAAAAGGGAAGGTGTAAACCCAAACCATGTGGAAAACACGCTGATGTTAGCCCTTCTGCTGGGCATAGTGGGGGGCAGAATCTCCTATGTTGTAGAACATCCGGAGCAGGTGGCGGGCTTTAAAGACATCTTAGCCATATGGAATGGTGGTATGACCTTTTTCGGAGGATTTATAGGAGGCGTGGTGGGTGTTCTGTTCGGCATTTTTAAATACCGTATGCCCGTGTGGAAGTCTGGGGACATGGCAGTTGTAGCCCTGAGCATAGCCCATGCGGTAGGTAGGCTTGGATGCACATCCGCTGGTTGTTGCTACGGACGACCCTTCCCCGCCGATGGTGCAAGCGCACCCGGAGTTTACCTGTCTGACCGTTTTCCTTTTTTTTACTTGGTCTTTCCTCCCGGTGCGGTCGCACCACCCTACATGCCCTTGTATCCTACGCAGTTGATGGAGTTTCTCGGACTTATTCTCATTTTTGCACTCCTTTTACTTGCTTACAGAAAGAAGCCCTTTGACGGTTTTGTCTTCAGCCTATACATGTTCTTATACGGCACACTCAGATTTTCTTTGGAGTTCTTCAGAGGCGTTACGCCACCCTTACCAGTAGTGGGTATTACATGGAATCAGGTTATTGCACTAATTATGATTGTTCTTTCGGTCTTCTTAAGTCTAAAGCTTTTCAAGGAGGCTAAACGTGAAAAAGTGGCTTAAGAGACTGCTTCTGTTGGTAATAATAATAGTAATGGTTCAGATGATAGGAGCTCTACTCTCAAGGCTACCCATGGGTGAGCGGGTGGCAGTGCTAAAGGTAAAGGGTGCCATAGTTGACCCAGACAGGATAGTGGCAAAGGTTCAGCAAGCAAAGGAAGACAAGAGCATAAAAGCCCTTGTTCTTAGAGTAGACAGCCCTGGTGGTTCTGTGGGTGCTTCTCAGGAGATATACAGGTCCTTGGAGGAGTTTAAGAGCTCTGGTAAGCCCTTGGTAGTTTCCATGGGTAATGTGTCCGCTTCTGGCGGTTATTACATCTCCTCGCCCGCGGACGTGATTTTTGCAAACCCTGGCACTATTACCGGTAGCATCGGAGTCATCGTCCAGCACACGGAGGTTAAAGACCTTTTGGAAAAAGTCGGCATAAAGACTACCGCTATCAAAACAGGAAAGTTCAAAGATACTCTATCACCTTTGAAAAGTCTAACAGAGGAGGAAAAAGAATACATTCAAAACACGATACAGGATGCTTACGAGCAGTTTATTCAAGCGGTTTTAAAGCATAGGGCTAAGAAGATAAGCGAGCAGAAGTTGAGAGAGATAGCGGACGGGAGGATATTCACGGGCAAGGTGGCTAAGGAGCTTGGTCTCGTGGATGAGCTTGGGAACTTACAGGATGCAATAAACAGAGCAAAAAAGCTGGCGAACGTTCCCGACGCAAGGGTGTTCTACATGGAGGAGAGAAAAGGCTTTTTCAGAAGGCTGTTGGAAGAGGACTTTCAGGGATTTACAAACCACTACACTTTCATGCTTTACTACATGATGAAGTGAGTGCGATAGTTGAGAAACCACTCCGCATCCTTACTCACCTTGCTTCAGATAGATGTTTGGATGTTTAAGAATTTTAACCTTTCTTGTTTAAGGAAGACCCTCTGGTACTCCATATTCAGCAACCTTAGAATTTAAGCCTAACAATCCAAGATTTGGAAAAACTATTATGAATCGGAGACGAGATGTTTATTAGACAG
>JANWYC010000126.1 GCA_025057245.1 Aquificaceae bacterium
GCTTACATTTCTCATTCTTAAGCTTACTTCCGCAAACCGCCCTGTAGGCTTGGAATTACCTACAAAAACCATAAAACCCTCTGTAGGCGTGCAACACAAAAGAGAGCTCCTAACTCAGCTATCCCTCTTGTAGCAAAGCCTTTGGATAGGAACCAAGCACTTTAACCAACTGTGCCCTCTCTTGCAGGAGCTCTATAGCATTTGCTACGTTTTCATCCTCCGCGTGGCCTTCTAAATCTACAAAAAACACATAATCCCATATTTTCCTCTTGGAAGGCCTGGAAACTATCTTGGTGAGGTTCACGCCATACTTGTAAAAGCTCTCTAAAGCTTTGAAGAGAGCTCCCGCCTCGTCTTTAACTGCAAATATAAGGCTGGTCTTATCCTTCCCAGTGGGCTTCATACGCCTTTTGCCTACCACGATAAACCTTGTGTAGTTGTTTGGGTTGTCCTGTATGTTCTCCGCAAGTATGTTTAAATGGTAGGTATATGCGGCCACTTCGCTGGCTATAGCCCCTGCGTCTTCCATTTCCATCACAAGCTCGCAGGCTTTAGCGGTGCTTTCTGTTTCCATCAAACTTACCTCAGGCATGTTCTTTCTTAGCCATTCTTTACACTGAGCAATGGCATGCCTGTGAGAGTAAACGGTTTTTACATCCTTTAAGCTATTAGCGGTGGACAGCAAGTTCAGCCTTATGGGTATAACTATCTCGCCTACTATGCTTAGCTCAGATTCTAGGAACATGTCTAAGGTGTAGTTAACTACACCCTCTGTGGTGTTCTCTACTGGCACTACTCCGTAGTCAACCCTTCCCAGCTCTACTTCTCTAAACACGTCGCTTATGGTGCTTACTGGTGCATAATGTGCGGAGAAACCAAAGTATTCAAGGGCAGCCTGATGCGTAAAGGTGGCTTTTGGACCAAGGTAGGCTACTTTAAGTTCCTTTTCCAGAGAAAGGCAAGCGGATATAACTTCTCTGTATATGTGAACTATAGCCTCTGTAGGAAAGCCTTCTCCGTAGAGCTCCTTGTTAAGCTTTATCATTCTGTTTATTATCTCTCTTTCCCTTTCTGGTGCGTGAACTTCAAGACCGAGCTCTTTTTTTACTTCTCCTATCCTCTTCGCCAGTCTTGCTCTCTGGTTTAAAAGCTTTAGAATTTCTTCGTCAATGCGGTCTATTTCTAACCTTATACTCCTCAGCTCTTCCATATAACTTATCCAGCTGGGTAGGCACCTCTGTGGCTTTCCAAAGACCTTTCTCTGTATCTCCAGTATTTTCTACGCTTTCTGTATACGTCTCTGAGATATTCCTTTAACATAAGGCTCGGATATCTACCCTTGGCTATTTTGTGAAGATGCCACCACCACTTCTCTATTGGCTGACTATCATCATCCTCAAGGGGTTCGTCAGAGTTCTCCATAAGCTCAAGAAACCTGTGCACGTTCTGGAAGAGCTTCCTATCCGCCTTTCTTACATACAAGCTGTCTTCCAGCTTTTCCTGATAGACCTTCTCTCTTAGCTTAACTATAATGTCTGGGTATCCTACACCGTAGTTAAGAAGTAATTCAACTTCCGCAAAGTAAACATAATCCGTATCAAGTTTTCTATTAAGCTCACTCATAATGGGTAAATTATATATCATGAGAAAAATCATTGTAGTAGGAAGTGGGATTATAGGTCTGAGTTGTGTTGTGTATCTTGCCCTTGAAGGGGAAAGAGTGCAGGTTATAACCAGAAATCCAGAGGAAGCTTCCTCTTGGGTAGCAGGTGGCATGTTAGCGCCCTTTTCAGAAGGATTGGAGGGTGAGCTGTTTGACTTTTCCTACGAAAGCCTGAAAGCCTATCCGGAGTTCGTAAAACTTTTAGAGAATGTCTCAGGACAGAGAGTAGACTTTTGGCATGGGGGTATACATAGGGTGGTTTTGCGCGGGGAAGAGGAGCTTTTGGGCGTAGCTCTCAATTATGCTCGTAAGGGTTATAAAACTGAAGTAATAAAAGAACCGACGGGAGAATTCTCTTCAGAAGTATCTGCCATTGTTCACTACTTGGAAGAGGGATGGGTGGACACGGAGAAACTCAGAGATGCTCTTTTCTCTGCTTTGAAAAAGCTCAACGTAGAGTTGATAGTTGACCAAGTGGTAAGGGTAGAAAGAAGTGAGAGTCGTATAGAGCAAGTTTTAGGTTTGAAGTCCAGCTATAGAGGGGATGCTTACATATTTGCCATAGGTGCTTGGAGTAGGGAGCTTTTTGACATTCCCGTTTATCCTTTAAAGGGTCAGTTTTTAAAACTAAGAGGTTATAAACCTCAAAGAGTTTGCTACTCTTCAGTTTCTTATCTTATACCCAGAGAAAACTATATTTATGTGGGTGCAACTTCTGAAGATGTGGGTTTTATGGGAGGAAACACTCTTGAAGGCATGAAGAAACTCTCTGAAGGTGCAATGCGCGTTCTTCCCTATCTTTCCAGCTCATTTCTTTTGGACTTTTCTTACGGCTACAGACCAGCTACACCTGATGAAAAACCTATATTTGAAACCGGAGATAACTACATAATTGCTACGGGGCATTACAGAAATGGCATCCTGCATGCGCCTATAACCGCATACATAGCCAAAGAATACATAAAAGGTAAAAGGTCTTACTACATTGATGTTTTCTCTTGTGAGAGATTTACAAAAGGTCATCGTGCGGATTACTCTGTTTAATATATTATTTTGATTTACAGATGCTTTGTCCAAAAAAGCACTCTCTAAAGCTTGATACTCGGGTATTCCAAAATTTGAGATTGTATTTACAAAAAATCATAAAACTCTTGTGAGTCAAGGGTAAGAGACATACCAAGTGGTTGGATATTGGCGCGGTATCTACAAAAGTTTCATAACTTCCTTTTAAGACAAAACTTAACCTCTGAGTCGGCTAAATATTAAGCTCAAGGAATATTCTAAAGCATATCATGGGTTTCTTAACAATTTCTTAACCAAACATTAAAGATTTCTTAACAATTCATCTGTAACATACAAAACAAACTTTCTAAAAGGAGGTAAACAGAGATGGGTGAGTATTTTGGTGAGATACTTAAGAGGGCAGTTAACAGGAGAGATGTGCTTAAGGGTGGACTTTTCTGCACTGCTACTGCAGTAGTAGCATCCTGTGGTGGAGAATCAGGTGCAAGCGATGCAGTAACTTCAACGCCGGTGCTTAACTTCCAGAGCATACAGCCAAACAGCGATGACAGAATAACTATTCCACAGGGGTTTAAACACAACGTGGTCATAAGGTGGGGAGATGCTCTTGACAGTGGTCAGAATATGAACCTGAGAAGGATAAGAGAACAAGGTGTCACCTCAGAGGATGTAGAGCGTCAGAAAAAGTGCTTCGGCTACAACTGCGACTTTGTGGGCTACCTTGAGTTCAGAGACCCCGCCGGAACTACGAGAAAGGTTCTCGTTGTAAACCACGAGTACTGCAACGCAGAGATTATGTTCAAAGAGCCCTTCTTGACCAGTGGCAGTCCAACACCTGGCAGACCTACCGCTGAGGAATCCCTTCTAATGTTAGAAGCTCACGGTGTTTCAGTTGTAGAGGTAAGAAGAAAACAAGATGGTTCTTGGGAGTATGTAAGAGGTTCAAGGTTTAATAGGAGAATAACAGGCTCTACAGAATGTGAAATAACTGGACCTGCAAGAGGACACAGACTGATGAGAACCTACTACGACCCAAATGGTCACTTTGTCCTAGGGACTCTCAACAACTGCGCAGCCGGAAAGACCCCATGGGGAACCGTGCTCACCTGTGAGGAGAACTTCCACTCCTACTTCGGTGGTAGTAGGAGTTACATAGTAATTCGTAATCAAGATAACACGCAAAATAACGCAGAAACTGGACTGGTAAGGTCAATGCATCAGAGATACGGCGTGCCAGGGAGTTTTGCACCTTACTACGGCTTTATGAGACATGTAGTCCACCAAGATCGCCGTAGGTTTCTCATAGATAATGAGAATATACCATCTGGAGAGCTACCGGGTGAGCCTAACGAGGCCTTTAGGTTTGGCTGGGTAGTGGAAATTGACCCACAAGACCCCAACAGCAAACCAAAGAAAAGAACTGCTCTCGGCAGGTTTAAACACGAAGCGGCTACTTACGCAATAGCGGGTGACGGAAGGGTTGTGATATACATGGGCGATGACGAAAGGTTTGAATACGTTTACAAGTTTATAACA
>JANWYC010000127.1 GCA_025057245.1 Aquificaceae bacterium
TAAGCTCATTACCACTCAAAATCCTTCAAATACTTAGCTCTTGCGGGATGTCTGAGCTTTCTTATGGCTTTGGTCTCTAACTGGCGTATTCTCTCTCTTGTGACGTTAAACATCTTGCCTATCTGCTCAAGTGTGTATTCTATGCCGTCCACCAAACCGTATCGATACATGAGTATTTCCCTCTCCTTCTCTCCTAGAGTGCTGAGAACCTTTATCAACTGCTCTCTAAGTAGCTTCCTTGAGACCTGCTCTTCGGGAGATGGAACGCTCTTGTCTTCTATAAAGTCTCTCAGATGGGTTTCTTCGTCATCACCTATGGGTGTTTCAAGGGAGACTGGCTCCTGAGAGATGCGCATAACCTTTCTTGCCTTGTCTGGGGATATACCTAAGTTTTTGGCAATCTCCTCGGCGGTGGGCTCACGCCCAAGCTCCTGAAATAGCCTTTTGTGAGCCTTTGTTATGTCGTTTATGGTCTCTATCATGTGAACGGGTATGCGTATAGTTCTTGCTTGGTCTGCTATGGCTCTGGTTATTGCCTGCCTTATCCACCAAGTGGCATAGGTGGAGAACTTGTAGCCCTTTCTGTAGTCATACTTATCTACCGCCTTCATAAGACCTATGTTGCCTTCCTGTATAAGGTCCAAAAAGTGTAAACCTCTGTTTACATACTTCTTAGCTATGGAAACCACAAGCCTAAGGTTGCACTTTACCATCACCTGTTTTGCCTGAGTAACGCGCGTTCTACCTTCTTTTATGATGTGTGTGACTCTCTGAAGTTCCTCGGGCAGTATACCCATCTCACGCCTGAGTTCATCTATTTCCCTCTTAAGGGCTAAGTATTCGTCCCTTATAATATGGAAACGGGCAAAGCCGTAGCCGGCTCTCTCCGCTTTCTTTTGCAGATGTGTATCGTGGTCGTAGTTCCGTATGAGCTCCTCCACGTCAGGATGGATGCTTTCTAACTTTTTCTTTCTTACCTCAAAGTCTTTTAGCTTTCTCGTGTATTTGTTGTAAAGGTTAAGAAGCTCGTCCGCGATGCGCTCAAACTTAGAATGCTTTAACTTCATATCCTTTAGTATTCTGTTCATCTTTGCGTGTCTTCTCAGGTATTCCTTCTTATACTCTGGGCTTCCGTAGAGAAGGTATTCGTCCCTCCAGAAAAGAGCCTCCTTGTAAGCTTTTGCCAGCTGTAGACCCTTCTGTATAAAATACCTCTCCAAATACTCGTGGTTCTCCTCGTATTCCTCTACGGTTTTGCTATCGTCCACCGTATCCATAAGGTCGGTCGCCTTAAGCCTACCATTGCACACATCGCCCCAGTCTCTAAGAACTCTGTCTATGAGAAAGGATGTCCTAAGAAGACCCCTCCTCATGACCTTTCTTCCTATCTCTATCTGTCTGGCATACTTTATCTCCTCTTCCCTTTTGAGTAGGGGTATTTTACCCATATCCTTTAGGTAGAGCCTTACAGGGTCTCCGTCCTTTCCTGTCAAAAGCAAACTTTCAGTGGATACGGTAATAACATCGTCTTTCTCCGCACTCTCAACGGTCTCTTCCGCCTCCACTATCTTCACACCTCTTTCTTGGAGGAAGTCCATTATCTCTTCGTATAGCTCCGTATCTACCAGTTCAGAACCGAGTAGTTCGTTGATTTCATCGTAGGTCACGTAGCCTTTCTCACTCACATCCATTAGTTTCTTCATTAGCTGCTTGTAAATCATACGAACGACCTCCTTAGTCTACCTTTATTAAAAAAAACCTCTGGTTTCCGATTGTCTGTAGTAAGTGGTTTAACAAAGATTAAGGGTAGTAACCCGACTCTATGACCTTTTTCTGTGTCCACACTCATAACCTTTCATAATATAATTATCCTTTTCCAGCTTGCAAGCTTGAAAGGAAACCCCTTCTTAGAGTTCTCCAACAAGCATTAGACAACCACTCAGTGCTTTGTCCGAATGCTCTCTGGGGCTTGATGTTCAGGCACTTCATAGTTTGAGTTCATCTATGTAAAGAGCGGTAAAACACTTACAAGCCAAAAGTGAGAAAGTTAATATTAGCACAACACCAAGCAATCAAGAGCACCCCTAACGCAAGCCTGAAAACGCAAGCGCATGCAAGCCACTCCTTCTAAAAAAATACTTTCTGACGCCCCTTCACGCATCTACACCTTGACCACCACAACTGCCTTGAAGTGCTTATACTTAAGGGAAAGGCAAAGGACCTAGAATTACTCTCTACCAGTATAAGTGGTCTGAGGGGTGTAAAACTCTCAAGGCTTAGTGGTATTGCCTTTCCTGAGCTGTAAGTTTTGAAGCATATCCCAAACCCTCTCCTCTATGTCGTCTCTGACCCTTCTAAATACCTCCAGCTTTTCCGCTTCAGTGCCTTCAAAGCTGGCTGGGTCTTGCAAGCTCCAGTGAATATGTTCAGCACCGTTGACTATTGGACAGCTCTGCCTTGCACTATCGCACAGAGTTATTATCAGGTTAAGCTCGTTGTAGGGTATGTCTTCCAAGCCCTTAGGTCTCTGATGGGATATGTCTATGCCCTTTTCCTTCATAACCTTTATTGCAAGAGGGTTCACTTCTTTGGAGGGGTTTGAGCCGGCGGAGTATACACTTATCCGCAGGTTAAGTGTCTCCGCAAACCTTCTGGCAAATCCCTCAGCCATCTGACTTCTGGCAGAGTTTCCCGTGCATAAAAAAGCTATCTTCATGTCTTTTATCATAGGCATAAAGTGTTAAGTTTTCATTAAGTTTGCCCTTCCATTTTCCCTCCATCAACATTTAAGCGTTTGAGTGTAGAGTTTGAACCTTTACAACCTCTTACCAGTGTAACTTTAAAGTCAAAGGTAAAGTTAAATAAAACCTTGAAAGTAAACGCTTTTCTGTCGCATATTTAACTCTATGCGTGTGAGCCTAAAGGTATCTGGCATGACCTGTGTGAACTGCTCCAAAGCCATAGACGTTAGCCTAAGAAGGCTCAGAGGTGTGGAGGACGCAAAGGTGTCCTTTGAGCTGGGTAGAGTATGGGTGGAGTTTAACGAGGAGCTATTAGACATTCAGCAGATAGAAGATGTAATACACTCGCTGGGATACAAAGTAGAGGAGGTAAAGGGGAAAAAGAGAGATTTTGAGATGCTAGCCTTTTGCTGGTTTTTGAGCCTTGCTATTATGCTGTCTATGTTCTGGCACTCTAACTACAGCCTTTTTCTTCAGGCTACCTTTTCTCTTTTGGTTCAGGTTTTTGGCGGATACCGCTTCTACAAGGGTGCGGTGGGTTCTCTTAAAGCGGGTATGGGGAACATGGACCTTTTGGTAGCTCTAGGTAGCACTTCAGCGCTGACTTACAGCTTTCTTTGTGTGTGGGGCTTTTTTCCCGGAGAGCCTTTTTTTGAAACCTCCGCCTTTCTCATAACTTTTGTAAAAACTGGTAAGTTTTTAGAAGATTGGGTAAGGGCTAAGGCACTAAAGAGTCTTAGAGAGCTCTTTTCTTTACAAACCATAAAGGTAAGCGTTTTAAGACAAGGCGGGGAGGAGAAGGTTTCACCTCAAGAGGTCTTTATAGGCGACGTTATAGTTCTCAGGGCTGGGGACTTAGTGCCCGTGGACTGTAGGCTGTCTGAGGGTGTTCTGGAGGTGGACGAGTCTCTCATAACTGGCGAGAGCCTTCCAGTAAAAAGGTCCGTGGGTGAGAGCCTCGTCTCTGGTAGTTTGGTAGTCTCTGGCTTTGGAAAGGCAAGGGTAGAAAAGACCGTAAGCGGTAGCTACGCAAACCTTTTGGTAAGGTTGGTTGAGGAGTCGCTCAGCAAAAAACCGAAGGTTCAACGGTTTGCAGACAGGTTCTCCCATTACTTTGTGCAGGCGGTAGTTCTCCTATCCATGTGCGTCTTTATCTTCTGGTTTTGGAAAACGGGAGACCTGCAGGTTGCTCTTAACTTTTCTCTATCTGTGTTAGTAGTCTCCTGCCCATGTGCCTTTGGGATTGCGGTGCCTCTGGCTATTACGGTAGGGCTTCTTAGGTCTCAGAGAAAAGGACTTCTCATAAAAGACCCCTCCGCTTTTGAGAAGGAGCTGGACGTTCTCCTTTTGGACAAAACTGGCACTCTTACAGTAGGAAAACCTAAGCTCGTAAGCTACTGGCTCAAGGAAGGGGGGGAACTAAGTACTCTCTGTAGTATGGCTAAAGCGTCTAACCACCCCTACTCTCTTGCAATAAG
>JANWYC010000128.1 GCA_025057245.1 Aquificaceae bacterium
AAACCACACGCTCCCGCGGAGAGAACCATCCACACGCCTATAGCGGATAAACTCAACTTTTTCAGCATTATAACCTCCTGCATAACCATTATAATTCATTTAAGCTCAACTTTGCAATAAGCTCCTTTAACAGAACTTCCGGACTACCATACGCATCCAAGACTATGTGTGACTTCTGGTATGTCTTAGACCTTTCCATGAAAAGGCTTAAGAGCTCCGACTTGTCCTTTTTGAGAAGTGGTCTTGATGGGTCCTTACCGCACCTTTGCAAGAATGTGTCAAAATCCACCTTTAGCCAGACCACAACGCCCTTGCCTTTCATAAACTCCATGGCTCTCTCATCCGCACCTAATCCACCACCAGTGCTTATAATCACGTTGCTTTTGGAAGATAACTCTATTAGCTTCTCAAGTTCACGCTTTCTAAAGTAGGGTTCACCTTTTTTCTCAAAAATCTCTGGTATGGACATCCCCTCTTCCTTCTCTATCTCCCTGTCAACATCAAGAAATTCCCATCTGAGCTCCGCAGAAAGCAGTTTCCCAACGGTGCTTTTGCCACTGCACATAAAACCTACGAGAAAAACTCTATCAGAGCTCATGACGGATGAAAAGAAGGTTCATTCCAGATAGTAGCATACCACCTATAGCGCCGTAAGATAGGGTTTTAGGCTTTATTCTTCCCAAAAGGTTAAGATGCACCAAAAAGACGTAGTAAAGCCATAGAATTAATACATAAATTAGCTTTGGGTCATCAATCCAGTGTTTTCCAAAAAAGCTCCTGCTAAAAAGACTGCCAAATATTAGCGTTAGCGTAAGGAAGACAAAGCTCATGTTAACGGAGAACCTTTCACTGGTTCTAAGGAGGTTGATAGGAATAAAGAAGGTGCTAAGAGTTTTTTGTTTAAGCCTTGACTCCGCAATGATTTTTAAAAGTGAAGAAAAGCCGGCGAAGAAGGCGAGAGCGTAGGATAGAAGGGCGGAGGTAATGTGAAGGGTGTAGAGAGGGTTTCTGTATGGTGATGGCTCCGCAGGTAGTGCAAGAGCGGTAGAGAGTATACCTACTATGGGGAAGACTGCGGAGAACTTGCGTAAGTAGGGTTGATACACAGACAAGAGCACTAAGACTAAAAGCATACCACTGCCTAACAGAGAGTAAAAGCCGTAAGTATCCGCAAAGGGAAAGCTACCCACTTTAAAGCTCAGCATAACCGCATAAGCCATATACATAAAAAGAGCGAGCAACACAAAGAAAAGGTCAAGACCCTTTAGGATGTTCGTAAAATGAGAAAGGGTGGAGGCTAAAAAGGCTACGAAGTAGAAGGTCAGGCTTAGGTATAGCAAAGGCATGTATCATAGTTTAACATGGTGGGCGTGGATATAGTAGAGAACCGCAGAATAAGGGATGCGGTGGAAAGATTTGGTGAGAAGTTTCTTAAAAGAGTCTACACGGAGAGAGAGCTTGATTATTGCAGGAGTCAGAAGGCTTACTATGAGTGTCTCTCTGCCAGATGGGCGTGTAAGGAGGCAGTTTTGAAGGCTGTTTATCAGTCTTACGGCGTGCTTTTAAGGTTTTCGGAGATAGAAGTCCTTGGCGACAGAGGAAAACCTGCCACGGTAAACATCCTAAAAGAAGGCTTTGAAAGTATAAAGGTTTTTGTTTCTCTCTCCCATGAAAAGCAGTTCTCCGTGGCGGTAGCTTATCTGTTAAGAGAATAATCTGGTCAAAGGGCTAAGCTTAAGCTCTAAAGTGTCTGGACAAAGCAAACCAGAAGAAGAGCTCGTAGAAAACTTTATCACCGTTCCTACTTCTTCCGCAGGATGCGGTAGAGCGCTATGTCTAAAAATACTCTCCGAATGCTTGATACTAAACCACGCTTTTTACGAGAATTCGTAGAACCCTTACGAGCCAGAGATAAGGGGCGATGAAGCATTAGACAAAGCACTGAACAAACGCAGGGAATGAAATATGTGCTAAAATCTTTATTGCAAAAGTGAAATACTCTACTATTTTTATCTTTAGAGTTGTAGGAGAGGTGTAAAGATGTTTGAAAAGTTTACCGAGAAGGCGAGACAGGTAATCCTCCAGGCAAGGGAGGAAGCAATAGAGCTTGGACATACATACTTGGGCAGCGAGCATATATTGCTGTCTCTGATAAAGGACGATGACCTTCCTTCCCTTGTGCTCTCACGCTTTGGTCTAACTCAAGAAAAGGTGCGTAAAGCAATAATGGGACAAATAACCCGTGGCTCTCACGCTGGTGAAATACTCTTTGCACCAGACGCCAAGAGAGTGCTTGAGTTTGCGGTAGAAGAGGCAAGAATATTACATCATCAGTTTGTAGGACCAGAGCATCTTCTCATAGGCGTGGTAAGGGAAAAGACGGGTTTAGGTGGAAGAATACTCAGAGGTTTTGGTCTGGACGAGTATTCAGTAAGAAGGGAAGTTCTACAAATACTGGGGGAGCTCCCGCCTCAGGAGACCACCAAATACGCACCCACTCCCAATCTTGACCGCTTCTCCAGAGACCTTACCCAGATGGCAAGGGAGGGCAAGCTTGACCCCGTTATAGGTAGAGAGAAGGAGATAGAAAGGGTGGTTCAAATACTGGTGCGTCGTAGAAAGAACAATCCAGTTTTATTAGGAGACCCAGGAGTAGGTAAAACCGCTATAGTGGAAGGGCTCGCTCAGAGGATAGCCAACAGGCAAGTGCCAGACCCTCTGCTAAACAAAAGGGTGGTTGCTCTTGACCTCGCCGCTTTGGTAGCGGGCACTAAGTATAGAGGTCAGTTTGAGGAAAGGCTTAAGAACATACTCAAGGAGCTGGAAAAAGCTCCTAATGTCATACTGTTCATCGACGAGATCCACACCATAGTTGGTGCAGGCTCTGCGGAGGGTTCTATAGACGCCAGCAACATGCTAAAGCCAGCTCTTGCCAGAGGTGAGATACAGGTCATAGGTGCTACTACTCTTGACGAATACAGAAAATACATAGAAAAGGACGGTGCCTTAGAGAGGAGGTTTCAACCAGTCTTAGTGGAACAGCCTTCGCAGGAGGATACCATAAAAATACTCTACGGACTAAAGACCAAGTTTGAGGAGTTTCACAACGTGGAATATACTCCTCAGGCGGTGGAAAAGGCTGTGTTGCTCTCCGAGAGATACATCACAGAGAGAAACCTTCCTGACAAAGCAATAGATGTTATTGATGAAGCGGGTTCTTTGGTAAAGCTTAAGGCATACCAGCTACCATCAGAGCTGAAAGAGCTGGAGGACAAGATAAAGGATGTAGAAAAACAGAAAGAAGAGGCAGCCAGTGAGCAAGACTATGAAAGGGCATCTAAGCTAAGAGATGAAGAGCTCAGGCTAAGGGCGAGACTGGAAAACATGAAAGCAAAGTGGAAGCAAGAGGTATCTACCAACAAGCCAAAGGTAACTGAAGAGGATGTGGCAGAGGTGGTTGCAAGGTGGACTGGTATACCCGTTAGGAGGATACACGAAAGCGATATGGAAAAGCTCCTGCACATAGAGGAAGAACTGCATAAAAGGGTAATAGGTCAGGATGAAGCCATAAAGTCTATAGCAAGGGCGATAAGACGTTCAAGGGTTGGTCTAAAAGGTAGGCACAGACCCATAGGCGTGTTTCTCTTTTTAGGACCCACTGGCGTAGGTAAGACGGAGACCGCAAAAGCCCTCGCTGAGTATATTTTTGGGTCTGAGGAGGCATTGGTTAGGTTTGACATGTCTGAATACATGGAAAAGCATACGGTCTCAAGGCTGGTGGGTGCACCACCGGGATACGTGGGATACGAAGAGGGTGGACAGCTTACGGAAAAGGTGCGTAGAAGACCTTACTCGGTGCTTCTCTTTGACGAGATAGAGAAGGCACATCCTGATGTGTTTAACATCTTCTTACAGATATTTGACGACGGAAGGCTCACGGATGCCATGGGCAGGACTGTTGACTTTTCCAACACCATAATCATCATGACCTCTAACTTAGGTGCAAGGTTGATAGCTCACGGCGCTCAGATGGGATTTGAGAAGAAGTTTGGCATGGTAGATTACGAGCAGATGAAAAAGAACGTAATGGACCAAGTGAAGAAAACCTTCAGCCCTGAGTTTCTCAACAGGCTGGATGAGATAATTGTCTATAGACCTCTTGAGAAAGAAGATGTGGCAAGCATAATTGACCTTCAGCTTCAAC
>JANWYC010000129.1 GCA_025057245.1 Aquificaceae bacterium
CTAAATTTTTACTGCTAATCTGATTCATGTTGCCTCCTCCTTGAGACATGCCTTTTTGCGGTATGTATGTTATAAACTTCGTATTTACTACCCCAGAAGAGTTTAAAGCACCCTCATACGACAATAATTCTATAGAGCGTGTGGGGAGACACAAAAAAGCTTAGCTTTGAAAGCATCGCTAAGTTCCATAGAATAAACCTGATGCTTGCTTCACGCTTTCAAACAGCGGTCATGTGGTTTGTTTGGTCTTTTTACTGGTGGTTTTCGGCTGTGAGACTATGCTAATAACTTTTTACTGTGTTTGCTGTCCCTTTAGACACTTCCCTTTACGGTGTGCAAATTATAAACCTTGTCTTTTCTGCCTTGTAGGAATCTGAAACATTCTCAGGGACTACCGTATTGGTTTTAATGATGTCAACTCGGTTTGGAATACTAAAACGCCGTTTGGAGAGTGCTTAGATTATTTCCAGAGGTTGGAGCAAACTACCAGCAGGCTTGAAATGGCAAACGTGCTAAAAGAACCCTTAGACCGTGCGAGTGTCATAAAGCTCACAAAAAGACCAGAGAGAGCTTGAAAGAATACTATAGTGTAGCCCGTGGGAAAATCAAGCTGGAAAGAAACCCCTATAGCCACAAGAGACCAAAAACTACCCCAGAGCCAAGCAAAGAGCAAACCCTTTTTTAAAAGCACAGAGACCAGAGCGGGCGCAACAAGCAGGGAAAAGACCACCAAAACTCCGGCTAACCTTACAGAGCTTGCCAGAGTAACTGAGAAAAGGACGAAGAAGGAAAGCTCACGAAACAAACCTCTCAAACGCCTTGTGTAGTATAGCAATAGAGCAATAAAAAAGTATAAAAGTCCAGTCCAAAAAACCTCTTCAAGCCTGACAAAAAGCACGTCGCTGGCAGTAAGTTTTTTTAGCTCTTCCATGCCGTGGGATGAAAAGGACAAAATCAACACCGTGGAGGAAAAGCCTAAAGCGTAGACGAGCCCTATAACCGCCTCCGAGTATTTATCCAATCTCTGAGACAAGGCTATTAAAAGGCTTGCTATTAAACCAAAGGTTAAAGACGTAGGGTAGACATACTCACCGTGAAAAAGCACGAGGGATACTGCAATACCTACGCCAGAGAATTGAGCTACCGCAATGTCCGCAAAGATAATGCCTCTTTTTACTATTTCTCTGCCAAAATAGGTATGTATACCCGTGAGCATTAAAAGGAGTAAGGAGCTGGATAGCAGAATGTCAAAAATCATTTGGAAAGTCTCTGAAGTATGACCTCGTATAGCTCGTAAAGGTTTCTTACGCCCTCAACACCTACGTCGTTGGGTAGAATGACCAGCCTTGCACCTAAACTATCCGCTATCCTTTGCGCCGTCTTAGCCTCACCTACTCTGAACGCCTCTATAACAACAAAGTTCACACCCTTGTTTTGGTTCTCCTTTATCAGTTTGTCAACGTGTTTTGCGGTAGGAGGTATACCGGGAAGCGGTTCTACAGTGCCCACAGTTTGTATTTGGTATTTTTTGAAAAGATAGTTAAAAGTGTGATGCCACTGAATAACTTTCGTGCCTCTGAGTTTAGAAAAGCTAACGTCCCACTGTGCGAGCTTGGAGCTCCACGCTTTTAGAAAACTTTCAAGGTTAGACTTGTAGAAAGAGCAATCCGCCTGCCTAATCCTGCACATACCCTCCGCTAAAGCTCTCGCAAGAATAGGTATGTTGTGTGGGTCAAAGACATAGTGCGGGTTTCCCTCTGGGTGAACGTCTCCCTTTTCTCTCGAAGCGGTCTCCCTTTTTTCTATAAGCTCTACGTGTTGAGACAAGTCTATAAAGCCTTCTCTTCCGGGCTGGATTTTAGGGTTGTTGGACTGCTGTATAAGTGGCGGAATGAAGCCTATCTCAAGGCTTGCACCGTTTATAACCAAAAGGTCTGCGTTTCTCAGCTTTGCAATATGCGAGGGCTTTGGAACAATGTGATGAAAGTCTTCTGTGGGCTTTGCTATTGTGTAAACTTCAACTCTGTCTTTGCCTATTTCTTTTACCAACTCAGCCATCCACGGATAAGTGACTACAACTTTTAACTTTGCAAAGGAGACACTCAAGGTAAAAACTAATAAAAACGCAAACATCTTTAGCATCACTTCACACCTCCTTTTTGTTCTCTGCGGTTTTATCCTGACTTACGTTTAAAAGCTTCTTGACCCCAATGTAAAGCACGAGCCCTACTGCGCTGGCAGAGACACCTAAGCAAGCAGGACATTGCCCACAACCGCAGGCGGAGAATACTCCAAAACTGCCAGCGTAAGGAAGCAGGGGAAGGGTTCTTATTAGTTTTCCTCCTATCATCTTGCTCCCTTTGGTATAGAGTCATATAATACGCACTTGATGGGCGTAAAAAGAAGCAAAAAAATAGTAATCACCAGAGACCCTCTGAAGAGGAATGGAGCATACTTGATTAACGGAACAAGGCTTGCAGTGACAGATATCATGTACGCCATATGGAGGGGAGATGCTGAATATCTGGAATTGGAAATGGACATAAAGGATATAACTTCTGCAATAAAGGAATGGGTTGAAAGAAAGCTGAGCGGAAGACTGCCCGCTTTTCTGTTAAACTGCATAAACCACTTAGACACAGATAGAGAGTGCGCTATTAAGCTAGCCAAAGCAATTGAATTGTTAGAAGCATATTTAAGGCATAAGGAACTAGGGAATTTACACGAGATATTGACCATGCAAAGTAAACCTAAGGAAAAAAGCATAGAATACAAATGGTTGGTGCGTATGAGAGAATTTTTCCCTGATAATCCGATGCAAGGTATAGAACAAGCTATGTCCGAAACTTTTGATGTGATAAGAAGATTAAGCAAAGAAATTGAAGAATCAATCAAAGAAAAGGCAGAACAAAATATGCCAACGTAATGCAGTTTTTGCTTGATAGGAATATAACAGACAAAAGAATAAAGGAGCACCTTAAAAGCAATGCCCATACGTATACTTATGCTGGATACAGGGAAAAGGATTTCAGCGTAGCTGTAAAAAGCCTTCGCACACAAGCTATAGTAATAACAAGAGACGGTGATTTTGCTAAAGAACCAATTCTTAGTAAAGTTTATGGCGTAAT
The DNA here is from genome assembly GCA_025057245.1 of Aquificaceae bacterium. Classification (GTDB taxonomy): domain Bacteria; phylum Aquificota; class Aquificia; order Aquificales; family Aquificaceae; genus Pampinifervens. The sequence continues at coordinate 3,129 of JANWYC010000129.1, forward strand.
ATACATTCCCCAAACTTGCAAAGGAAACATAACCCGGTTTCTCGAGAAAGCAATACAAAACCTTGCCCCTTGTAATAGAAAAGTTGGTTTTGACCAAAAGTGTAAGCTCATTTGCCTTTAGGGGGTCCCAAAGACCCCCATAAAACTTAGAAAGGATGCGCACCGTGAGCTCCTATGGCAAAGTTGAATTGGAGTATAACTTCTTTGACTGGCTTTCGCTCAAACTTCCCGTTATGGGATTCGTGAAAGGCTCTGTTTTCTCCCACTTGAAGTCTTATGCGCGAGAACTCTGTAGGAGAATAATCTATCATGGCATAGTATGCAGGCAGGTTGTTTGGCGTAGATGCATTCTTTCCTCCTACCTTTACATCGTTCTCGTTGATAAGCTCGTACCTTAAGCCTGCTCTCCACTGTTTGTGAAACCTTCCCACCAGCTGTGCGTAGAGCCCTGCTTGCTTCCTCTCAACGGCTCTTGTAACCAGAGCCCCTGCGTTGTTAAATCCGTATCTGACCCCATCCTGGTCTCTGAACATGTATTCTCCCTGAAGAGCTATGTATCTTACGCTGTCTATCTGGTAGCGTGCGGTAAGGTCAAGACCATAGAGCTTAGTCTTTGCGTCCAGTCCGTGGTCATCGTGAGCGTGCCTGTGTTTACCCTGAGCGTAGGAAAGTCCTGCAAGTAGCGACAGATTGCCAAGGTCAAAGGAAGTCTTCACGTAGCCAAGGTAAAGGTTAGGAACTGGTTTATCTTCCACCTTGAAGGTGTTGTGGGTGTTGGGGTCTTCAATCTCAAAGCCCTTGTATCCAAAGCTCTGCTCGTTTTCTCCCTGAAGGACTTCCGCACCCAACAGAAGATAAAAGGGCGTGGGAGCAAGCCAGTTTATACCAATACCCTTCTCTACAAGTCCATCGTCACCCAAAAAGACCTTGTTGGGAAGGGGTTGATTGGCAAAGTCCCAA
>JANWYC010000012.1 GCA_025057245.1 Aquificaceae bacterium
TGAAGGTATTAGCCCAGTATGCGGTTATGGGACCCTACGACTTTGTTAACATCTTAGAAGCACCAGACAACGATAGCATAGTAAAGATGGCTATTGAGTTGGGTTCAAGGGGAACTATAAGAACCCTTACCATGCCTGCCATTGATGTAGACCAGCTGGTAAAAGACCTAAAAGAGCTTGGTTGATTTATGCTACATACCCTGAGAGCCTTTGTGAGTATAACAACTAAATACACGGACTTAAAGTGGGCGAAGACCAGAGAAGACCTGATAAGCAAGAGTATAAAGGTTCTCAGGGCTTTCAAAGAAGGTAAGAGCTTGGAGGAGGTTATAAACTCCAAGGACTTATCCCAAGAGGTGGAAGATTCCCTTGAGTTTATGCACCAGTTTGTGAGAGAGCATCCAGAGGAAGTGGAAAGGCTAACACATCTCTTAAGCATGTTTATAAAATCGCCCGCACCGTGTAAAATAAGACTTATAAACTTTGCGGAGGCACTGCTTGAGGATAGGAGACATTCTGAGGCAGGGAACTTTTAGTCTTTCCTTTGAGTTCTTTCCGCCAAAGACACCGGAAGGAGAAGAGGAGCTTTTTCAGACCATAAAGAACCTACAAGAGCTTAAGCCTACCTTTGTCTCCGTTACTTACGGGGCGGGAGGAAGCACCAGAGACAGAACAAAAAGAGTGGTAAAAAGAATACACCAGCAAACAGACATAAGAACTATGGTGCATCTTACCTGCATCGCTCATAGCAAGGAGGAAATAACCCAGATAGTCGAAGAATACAAAAGCATAGGTATAAGGAACATACTTGCTTTAAGGGGCGATAGACCAGCTGGGAGCTTCAATCCACCCGAAGATGCCTGCACCTATGCCTACCAGTTGGTGAGTCTTATAAGAGAGAGATTTGGAGACTGGTTTTCCATAGGCGTGGCTTCTTACCCGGAGGGTCATCCCGAGTCTCCCAACATGGAGTGGGAGATAAAGTATTTCAAAAAGAAGGTGGATGCGGGAGCGGACTTTTCCATTACTCAGATGTTTTTTGACAACCGCTATTACTACCAGTTTGTGGAGCTGTGCCAAAAGGCAGGCATTAACATACCCATAATACCGGGCATAATGCCTATTACCAACTTTGCGCAGGTGCGTAAGTTTGCCAGTATGTGCGGTGCGGACATACCCCAGCACCTTGTGGAGAAGCTTGAGCCATACGTGGATAATCCAGAAGAGACTCTTAAAATAGGCGTGGAGTTTGCCACAAGACAGTGTATTGAGCTTTTGGAAAGGGGCGTGCCAGGGCTACACTTTTACACTCTCAACAGGTCAAAGGCTACCCTTTTGGTCTACGATAACATAAAGAGCTACATAAGGCGTGAAGGTTAGAGTTTTCTACAAAGGAAGCTTAAAGGAGCTTGAGTTTGAAAAGGAAAAGGTCAGGGTTTCTGACCTGCTTATGGCTATGGGGCTTTCCCCAGAGTATGCCTTCGTAGTAAGAGGTGAGGATATACTGCCAGAGGGTGAGCTTATAAAAGACGGTGAGGAGCTAAGAGTAATAAATGCCATCTCTGGCGGCTAAGGTTATCTTTAACACACATGAGAAAGTGCTACAAGTGTGGACAGAAGGCTACAGTATACCTTCCACAGCATCGCATAGCTTTTTGTAAAGAGCATTACATAGAGTGGTATCTGAAGAGAGTGGAAGAGACTATAAAAGAGTTCAGAATGTTTGGCAAAGGGGACAGGGTGCTGGTGGCGGTATCTGGGGGTAAAGACAGCCTATCTTTGTGGGATGCTCTCTATAGGCTTGGCTACGATGCGGACGGTTTTTACATAAATCTGGGCATAGGTGAATACTCTAAAAGGTCTCAGCTCGCTTGTGAAAAATTTGCCAACCAGAGGGGTTTGGTCTTACATGTCTTTGAGCTGGAAAAAGCGGTAGCCTCCGTGCCCGCACTAAAGGAGCTGGAGAACAGACCTGCCTGTTCCTTCTGTGGTCAGCTAAAAAGGTATTACACGAACAAGTTTGCAAAAGAGAGAGGTTATAAGGTGGTTGCCACTGGACACAACTTGGACGACGAGACTGCGGTTTTGCTCTCAAATGTTCTTTCTTGGCAGATGGACTATCTCTCAAGACAGTCTCCTGTGCTTTCCGAAGGTGAAGGCTTTGTGCGTAGGGTAAAGCCCCTGGTTAAGTTCTCCGAGAAGGAAAACGCCCTGTATGCCTTTCTGGCTAAGATTGAGTATGTGGAGGAGGAGTGCCCCTTCGCAGAAGGTGCCAGCTCCATAGAACATAAAAAGCTCTTGTCTTTGCTTGAGGAGAAAAGCCCAGGCACAAAGCTAAGATTTTACATGGACTTTCTCAGAAGGATGCGCCCCATGCTTAAGGCGGAGCAAGTAGCGTTGAGACCTTGTAGCCTGTGCGGTGAGCCTACCACTGGAGAAGTGTGTTCGGTTTGTAGGCTAAAAGAGAGAGTGGCTAAAGCCTCTTTATCATCCTCACCCAGTAGTTAAACCTGTCCCTCTCCTCAAAACCCAGCTTTTTGTAGAAGTTCATAGCTTCTGTGTTCTCGTCGCCTACCCAGAGCTCCGCCTTTTCAAGACCTTTTTCTCTAAAATACTCAAAGACCTTTTCCACAAGACTTCTACCGATGCCTCTTCTTCTGAACTCTGGCAAGACAACCAGTTCGTGTATTGCTCCGACCACACCGCCCTCTCTTTTACTAAACCATCTTCCATCGCCCGCCACAAAACCCACAGAACGACCGCCATCCTCCGCAACCCACATGCCATCCGCATCCCTTCTAAAGAGCCAGTTCATATAAGCCTGCGCATCCTCGGGATGGGTGTAAGCGTACTCTTCCAAGCCTTTGTAGCCCTGCAGGTAGAGTTCAACGAGGGTTTGTATGTCCTTTTCATCCGCCTTACGAAGTTTCATGGTCTCATAAGTTTTGCGCCTTCTGGCACCCTGACCCTGAAGAGGTTCTCCGAAGGTGTAAAGTTGGTAAACATGTTTAAAAACTGTATTGTGGTAACTATGCCCTCCTTTTCCTCCACCTTTATGCTTCTTATGTCTCCCTTTGGTGTGACCTCCACAAACACCCTTGAAAAGTAGTCATCTTTTACCTTAGGCTTGAATATGAATGTCTTACCTCTTGAGCTTTCCATATCCCCTATTAGCTGAAAGACCTCTGATATGGGTCTGGAAAGTAGGAACAGAGCTTCCACCACTGGTGATGTGTTTTTCTGAATAGGTTCTATGAAAGCGGTTTTATCTTTGTGAAAGTAAACCATGACCTGAGAGCCGTCAGAGACTATAAGGCTTTTATCTGGTTGTTCGTACTCTATTCTAAACTTACCCCCCTTTTGAGCGTAGAAGACGCCTTTTGACACATCTGGTTTTGATTGCCACGGATACTGAACACTTTGAACAAAGACCACCTTTACCGTTCTTATCTCTTCTATCCTTCTCTGAAACTCCTCATGGCTCTGGGAAAAGGCAAGGTAAAGCGAAAAGAAAAGCACGATAAAGAACCTCATAGCTTGTGAAACCTCCTTAGAAAGGATAGTATAACCTCATACCAGATTACCACGCTGTCCCAGTTTATGGCATCGTAATTATCATACACGGTGCGCGTTATGGTTAAGGGATGTGAACTTAGGTATAATGTCTGGACGCCTTTTTCCTTAAAAGGGATATGGTCTCCATCCCTGTCCCTTGCCCTACAGAAGCTTACGTTAAACTTCAGGTCCTCCGCATGCCTGTAAAAGAGGTCGTTTATTCTCTCACCGTTATACCCCCACCCATCCTCGTATATGACGCAAGGGTTATGCCAGCCAACACCCTCAAGGTTTATACAGTAGAAGACGTGTTTTGGGTTCTTACTTAGATGGAACTTTGCACCCTCCATACCTATCTCCCTACCGTCAGTTATGAGAAACCTAAGTCTGTAAGGTGCGTTGTAATTGTTCTTCAGCTCTTGATAGAGAAATATGAGCAGTAGAAAACTCACGCCGTTGCCCAAAACTCCGTAAACTTCTTGAACTGTATCCATGTGAGCTATTAGGTAAACTATGGGTCCTCTACCTATCTCCATAAGCAGGTTTGCACCACGCAGAGAAGCGTCCACAGAGCTTACATGGATTTTAGCCTTAAAGTCCGCCACCTTGTGCAGGTCCCCTCCATCTATACTGAGTATGGGTATGGAAACACCTAAGTAGTTTCCGTAGATGTGTCCTCTGACCGCATTCTCACCCCTGTAGGTGACTATGGCTATCGCACCCCTCTCCTGCGCCTGCAGTGCCTTTTCTCTTGTAAGGTCTGGGATAAGAGCTATATCTCCTTCTATGTAGTCTTCCTTTATGTAGGCTTCCTTCTCAATTTCCTTACTACCTAAATACGCTACCGCTTTGACCCTTCCTTCTTTAACATCTATCCACGCCTGTTTGGGTATTGGTCGGTTAACGGTAAAGACTTCTTTCGTATAAGCGCAGGAAAACTGCTCAAGCAAAGACTCTATTTCATAGTGCGCTCTTTTGTGTCCCTCAGTCCCCATTAACCTGTTGTATCCAAAAATTCTGTAAGCTACTTCCTTAAATAATTCCAACCTATCACTTTTCATAAACTGGTATGAGCCAGCCCATATACCTATCTACCATGCCCCTTACCGCACGGAAGTAGAGCTCCTGAAGTTCTTTCGTAATCTTTCCTATCTGACCGTCTCCCACCTTTCTGTTGTCCACCTCTACCACGGGCGTAATCTCAGCGGCAGTTCCTGTCATAAATATCTCATCCGCGTAGTATAATTCACTTCTGGCTATTGGTCTCTCCTCCACTTCCACTATAAGCTCGTTTTTGAGCAGTTTCTTTACCGCACTTCTGGTAATGCCCTCAAGGATGTGCTCCGAGTAGGCTGGCGTTATAACCTTCCCATCCCTAACTATAAATATGTTTTCTCCAGAACCTTCGGAGACGAAGCCGTTCTGGTTTAGCATAATAGCCTCGTCGTATCCAGATAGCAGAGCCTCTGTCTTTGCCAGAGCGCTGTTAACGTAAGCACCTGCCACCTTCCATCTGGAAGGTATGGAGTTATCGTCGTTCCTCCTCCACGAGGATACCTTTACTCTTATGCCCTTTGATGTATCCAAATACCTACCAAAGTTGTAAGTGTATATGGCTATCTCAGGCGTGTAGTCTATAAGTTTGGGTGTTAGCTTTAGGTCTTTGAAGTATACGATGGGTCTTATGTATACGTCCTCTCTAACTTGATTTCTCCTTAGCAATTCCACCGTGATATCTATTAGCTCTTCCACACCGTATGGGAGCTCCATAAACATGGACGCACAGTTTTTTATTAGTCTCTGATAATGTTCTCTGGCAAAGAGTATGTAGAGCTGTTCGTGTTTTTCGTTCCAATAGGCTCTTATGCCCTCAAAAACCGCAGTGCCGTAGTGAAGGGAGTTGGTTTTTATGTTTATCTTTGCCTCTTCTATGGGTGTAAACTTTCCCTCAAAAAATGCATATTCCATAGCCCTAAGATTATATTAAAAAAGCCCGCCTTATGCAATTAAGTTGCCACACGGTTTTCTTATTCTCAGGAGAAGATATGTCTTTCTTAGGCTAAAATATGGTATACATGGAAAGACATTACGAGGCATACGGACTTAAGGCAGAAGAGTATGAAAGGATAGTTAAAAGGCTTCAGAGAGAGCCTAATCAGGTGGAGCTTGGCATTCTTGGAGCTTTGTGGTCAGAGCACTGCTCCTACAAGTCTTCAAAGGTTCATCTGAAGAAGTTCCCCACAAAGGGAAGCTACGTAATTCAAGGACCCGGTGAAAACGCCGGCGTGGTGGAGTTAGACCAGGATGTGTGGCTTGCCTTTAAGATAGAGAGCCATAACCACCCTTCCTTTATAGAGCCTTTTCACGGCTCTGCCACGGGCGTGGGGGGCATTATAAGGGACGTGCTTTCCATGGGCGCAAGACCTATAGCTCTGGTGGACTCTTTAAGGTTCGGACTACCAGAGGACAAGAGAATAGTAAAGGGCGTGGTAAAAGGCATATCTCACTACGGTAACTGCATAGGCATTCCTACTGTGGCGGGAGAGGTCTACTTTGAAGAGTGCTACAGGACAAACCCTTTGGTGAATGCCTTCTGTCTTGGAATTTTGCCTGCGGGTAGGATGTTAAGGGCAAGGGGTAAACCCGGAGACCTTTTGTTTCTCTTAGGTTCTGCCACTGGTAGAGACGGCATACACGGTGCGGTGATGGCTTCTGGTGAGTTTGGCGAGGGTTATGAGACAAAACTTCCCAGCGTGCAGGTAGGAGACCCATACTTTGGTAAAAAGCTTATAGAGGCGGTTTTGCAGGCTGTGGAAGAGGGGCTTTTGGTTGGTCTTCAGGACTTGGGCGCTGCGGGGCTTTCTGGGTCTGCGTCAGAGCTTGCCAGTAAGTCTAACTGTGGTGTGGAGCTCTGGCTTGAAAGGGTGCCACTTAGAGAAGAGGGCATGAAACCCTTTGAGATACTGCTTTCAGAAAGTCAGGAGAGAATGCTCTTAGTGGTGGAGGAAGACAAGGTTCAAAGGATAAAGGAGCTGGCAAACTACTATCACTTGGAAGGTGAAGTAGTAGGAAGGCTAATAGAAGAAAAAACCTTTAAGGCTTACTACGCAGACCAGTTGGTGGCGGAGCTACCAATAAGCCTTATAGTGGAAGAAGCACCAGTTTACCAAAAACCTTACAAAGAGCCAGAATACATAAGAGAGCTGAGAGACTTTGACCAGAATGCGCTTCCAGAAGTGGACTTAGCGGATGCCATAAAGAAAGTGCTTGCTTCGTACAACGTTTGTTCAAAGGCACCGGTATACCGTCAGTATGACCATCAGGTGGGAACTAACACAGTTCTCAAACCTGGTGGAGATGCTTCAGTGTTGAGAGTCAAGTGGGTCCAAAAGCCAGAGTTAAAGAGTGACAGGTTCATAGCTCTGACCTGCGAAGGCAACGGTAGGATGCTCTACCTTAACCCTTACGAAGGGGGTAAGTACATAGTGGCGGAGGCTTTTAGAAACCTTGCCTGCGTTGGTGCAAAACCCATAGGCATCACCGACTGCCTTAACTTTGGAAACCCAGACAGACCAGAGGTCATGTGGCAACTGGTAAAAGCCATAGAAGGCATAGCCCATGCCTGTGAGTTTTTTGGAGTTCCCGTAGTTAGCGGGAACGTATCTCTGTACAACGAGACCGTGGAAAGGGAGGAAATAAGAAACGTATACCCTACTCCCATACTCGTGGCAGTTGGCGTGGTGGAGGATAAAAAGCTTATGGACCATCAGTTTAAGGAGAGGGGAGACTTGGTTTTTGTCTTGGGAGACCTAAAAAGGGAGTTTTCAGTGGCTGGCAGTGAGTATTTAAAGGTGGTGCACGGTAAAGTATTCGGTGATGTGCCTGCGGTGAACCTTCAGAAGGAGATGAACTTACACAAGCTGACCCTGGAGCTTATAGAGGAGGGGGCGATAAAGTCCGCTCACGACGTCTCAGTTGGCGGTCTTCTGGTAAGCCTTCTGGAAGGGCTTTTCCATTCAGAGCTGGGGTTGGAGCTTAACCTTTATGCGGAGGGTAGGTTAGACTTTCTGCTCTTTTCTGAGAACCCTACCCTTGTGGTAGTGAGCGTTGAGAAGGAAAAGGCACAAACACTGAGACAAAAGGCGGAGGCTTACGAACTAGACTGGCTTCTAATAGGAAAGGTTAAGGATGACGGGATTTTTACCATAACCAACAACGGGGAGAAGGTCTTTGAACGTCCCGTAAAGGAGCTCCAGGAGATATGGGAAGGACCATTAGAAAAGTTCTTCTAACGTACGCACTTACCAATTTTACGGTTATCCTTGTAGACCTTTTTACCAAAAACTTAGCCCAGACTTATCTAAGCAAAGGTGAACTGACAGTTCTTCCGTTTTTGCACTTGGTTTTGATATACAACAAGGGCGTTGCCTTTGGCTTTCTCTCAAACGCACCAGACTTTGTAAGGTTACCAGTTCTATTGCTAACGCCCGTGCTGGCGCTTGTGGTCACTTTTGTTTATAGCCTGAGGGCTAAGAGCTCTTTTGAAGTTGTGCTCATGGGTATGATAGGTGGTGGAGCTATGGGAAACCTTTACGACAGAGCCCTTTTAGGTAGCGTTAGAGACTTTATCTACCTTTCTTACGGACCCTTTTCTTGGCCCGCGTTTAATCTTGCGGATGCCAGCATAAGCCTTGCGGTAGTTCTCTTTTTAGCTAAAGGTCTCTTCTCTGGAAAAAAGTAAGAGTTTGATATATTCTATTCTCATGCAGGTGGAGAAGGTAGCACACTTAGCAAGGTTGAGTCTTAAGGAAGAGGAAAAACAACAGCTTGGGGAACAGCTAAACAACATACTAAACTTTGTTCAACAGCTTCAGGAGGTAAACACAGAAGGTGTAGAGCCTTTCTTACCATCCTTTGAGGAAACACCCATGAGGGAGGACGAGCAGGCGAAGGATTTTGAACCAGAGCTTATACTTAGACAAGCACCAGAGGCGGAGCCTTCTTTCTTTGTAGTGCCAAGGGTGGTAGAATATTGAAGGAGAAAGCCATGACAGAAGAGGTTCAAAAAGAAGCCTTGGAAAAGAAAAAGGCGCTGGAGAGTGCCCTTGCCAGCATAGAAAAGCGGTTTGGCAAGGGTAGTATCATGCCCTTGAAAAATGCGGAGAAGGTAAAGGTAGACGTAGTGCCCAGTGGTTCTCTTGCCTTAGACATAGCCACTGGTATAGGCGGTATACCAAGGGGTAAGGTAGTAGAGATATTCGGACCAGAATCTTCTGGAAAGACCACCTTAGCCCTTCACATAGTGGCGGAGGTTCAAAATAGGGGTGGTGTGGCGGTTTACATTGATGCGGAGCATGCCCTTGACCCAAAGTATGCGGAGAAAATAGGCGTGGATACAGGAAGTCTTTACATATCACAGCCAGACTACGGAGAGCAGGCTTTAGAGATTGCGGAGAGTCTGATAGCCACGAACGCGGTGGACGTGGTTGTTATAGACTCGGTGGCGGCTTTAGTGCCAAAGGACGAGTTGGAGGGTGAGATAGGAGAGGCTCACGTGGGTAAGCAAGCAAGGCTTATGTCTCAGGCTCTTAGAAAGCTCAAGGGCATAGCTCACAAGACGAACACCATTATTATCTTTATAAACCAGCTTAGAGAAAAGATAGGTGTGATGTTTGGAAACCCTGAGACCACACCAGGTGGAAGAGCTCTCAAGTTCTTTGCGGACATGAGACTGGATGTGAGACGCGTAGGCGAGGCTAAGGATGCGGGAGAAAAGGTAGGAAACAGGGTGAGAGTTAGGGTTGTAAAAAACAAGCTTGCACCACCCTTTAAGGAGGCGGAGTTTGACGTGCTTTACGGCGAGGGCATATGCAAGCTGTGCGACCTTATAGACACCGCGGTAGAGCTTAAGGTTATAAACAAAAGCGGTGCTTGGTATAGCTACGGTGAGACAAGGCTGGGACAGGGGAGAGAGCAGGCGAAGAAGTTTTTAATGGAGAACCCTGAAATAGCGGAGGAGATAGAGAATAAGGTAAGGGAGGTTAGCGGTCTTGCTACAGCTAATACTTAAAAGGGCGGTAGAGTTAGGGGCTTCTGACATTCATATAAAAACGAACAGCGTGCCTTTCATCAGGATAAAAAAGAAGGGGCTTATAAAGTTTGAAGAGTTTCCCGTCATCGATGAAAAGGTTATGGAGCTTATTCTCAAAGAGGTTTTGGAAAGGAACAGGAAAAAGGTAGCGGAGTTTGAAGAGCTTGGTGAGGCGGACACTTCTTATTCTCTGCCTGGTGTTGCTCGCTTTAGGGTCAACGTTTACAAACAGAGGAACACGGTAGGCTTAGCCTTTAGGGTAATACCTTTCAACATACCACCCTTTGAAAGTCTTAACCTACCAGAAGTTATGAAAAAGGTGGTTTTGGAAAACACCAAGGGATTGGTGCTGGTGACTGGTCCTACTGGCTCTGGAAAATCTACCACCCTCGCATCTCTCATAAACGTAATAAACAGCCACAGGGACAACGTGATAGTGACCATAGAGGACCCTATAGAGTATTTGTTTAAGGATGACAAGTGCTTTATAGTTCAGAGGGAGGTGGGTATTGACACTTCTTCCTTTGCCCGAGGTTTGAGAGCGGCGCTCAGAGAAGACCCAGATGTAATACTGGTAGGTGAGATAAGGGATACGGAGACTGCACAGATAGCCCTGCAGGCGGCGGAGACGGGACACTTGGTCTTGTCTACCCTTCACACCCTTGATGCCAAAGAGACTATAAACAGGCTCATAGGTATGTTTAATCTGGAAGTGAGAGAACAGATAAGACTACAGTTAGCTAACACGCTGGTTGCCATATTCTCCCAGAGACTTTTGCCCAAGGCAGACAGAACTGGCATAGTTCCTGCCGTGGAGATAATGATTAACACCGCATCCATAAAAGAAGCCATAGTGGACACCGCAAAGTTTGACGAAATACCTAGTCTTATAGAGAAGGGTAAGCCAGTATACGGTTCTCAACTCTTTGACCAGCACTTAGAAGAGCTCTACAGAAAGGGGTTGATAGACTACAACACCGCCCTTATGTATGCTAGCAGACCCACGGACCTGGAACTCAAGCTCAGGGGTGTTGCTTCTGGTGGAAGGAGTTTCTTCTGATGAAGATTGCCATAGACGGTCCCGCAGGCTGTGGTAAAAGCACTGTAGCTAAGGAGGTTTCTAAAAGGCTAAACATTCCCTACTTAAACACTGGGCTCGTCTACAGGGCTACAGCCTACGTGTGCGTAAAAGAGGGAATTGAGCCAGACGATGCTCTTCGTGTGTTTGAAAAACCTTTTGAAGTAAAGTTAGACGTGGCTAAGACCGAGGTTTTCTACCGTGGAGAGGAAATAACAGACAGACTTAGCTCTGAAGACGTGGGGAACGTGGCTTCTCAGATAGCTACCGTGCCGGCTTTTAGGGAGAGGATAAACCAATATTTTAGAGCGTTGGTAGGAGATGGTTCTGTGGTTGCGGAGGGGAGAGACGCAGGAACTCACATATTCCCTGATGCGGAGATAAAAGTTTTCCTTACCGCTTCTGAGGAAGAGAGGGCAAGAAGGAGGTATGAACAGCTCAAGGCGCAGGGTATGGAAGTGGACTTTGAAAGTGTTTTAAAAGCTATAGTGGAAAGGGACCAGAGGGACAGAGACAGACCGCTATACCCTTTCAGACCTGCGGAGGATGCGGTTTTGATAGATACCACCGGTGTAAGCGTTGAGGAGGTGGTAGAAAGAGTGTTAAAGCTGGTGGAGGAAAGGGTATAATTTTCAGCATGAAAGAGTTTTGGTTCTGGGCGGAAGAGTTTGACAAAGAACTCATTACCACCGCTTTAGAGTCTGGTGCAAAGGCCATACTTCTTTCAGAGCCTTCAAAGGTTCAAGAAGTGAAAGCTCTTGGTAGGGTGCTAACCGCCTCAAGAGAAGGTGCGGACCTTGTGGAAGGCAAGGATTTTGTCTACGTGCTCATCAAAGGTAAGGAGGATGAGGAAAAGGCGGGCAAGTATCCAACCAACGTTAAGGTTATAGTGGAGACCACGGACTGGACCATCATACCTCTTGAGAACCTTATAGCTCAGAGGGAAGAGCTGTATGCGGTGGTAAAAAACGAAGAGGAGGCAAGGCTTGCGGTAAAAGTTCTGGAAAAGGGCGTCAAAGGCGTGGTGCTTAAGACAAAGGACTTAAACACTATTAAAAGGGTTGGTAAGGTTTTAGAGGAGGAAGAGGAGAAGCTTCCTCTGGTGGTCGTCAGGATTACTCGCATACTACCTTTGGGGCTTGGAGACAGGGTTTGCGTAGATACTACTTCCATGCTAAACCGCGGTGAGGGTATGCTTGTGGGCAACTCTTCCGGTGGCATGTTTTTGGTGCATGCGGAGACGGAGGAAAACCCTTACGTAGCTTCCAGACCCTTTAGGGTCAACGCAGGCGCAGTTCACATGTATATAAGAGTGCCCAACAACAAGACCAAATACCTTTGCGAGCTATCCGCAGGAGACCAAGTAATGGTATACGACCACAAGGGCAGGGGAAGGCTGGTTTATGTGGGAAGGTCAAAGGTAGAAAGAAGACCCATGCTTTTAGTGGAGGGTAAATACGAAAACAAAAAGCTTAGCGCAGTTTTGCAAAACGCAGAGACCATAAGGCTTACAAAACCAGACGGCACTCCCATCTCCGTGGCGGAGTTAAAAGAAGGGGACGAGGTTTTAGGCTACATAGAAGAGGCAGGCAGGCACTTTGGTATGAAGGTGGAGGAGACTATAACGGAGAAGTAGTGAGGTCCTTTCCTAAACCGAGAATAGTTCTAAGCGCATGCCTAAACCTAAAGCCAGTTAGGTATAACGGTCAGGAGGTTAGGGACGAGTTTGTTCTCAAACTACTGCCATACTGCGAGGTTTTGGAAGTATGTCCAGAGGTTGCCATAGGTTTGGGCGTTCCCAGGGATAAGGTCATAGTATACAAAAAAGGTGATTCCTTTGGTCTGTCTCAACCTTCCACGGGTCTTGAGCTTACTGAGAGGATGAATGCCTTCTCAGAAGAGTTTATAAAAAGCCTTCCAGAAGTGGACGGTTTCCTACTCAAAAGTAAGTCTCCTTCCTGTGGAGTTTCCAACACCAAGGTATACAAAGACGAGAAGGGAGAGGAGTTCTACTCAAAGGGTAAAGGTCTGTTCGCTCTGAAGATAATAAAGAGCTTTGAACTCCTGCCAGTGGAGGACGAGGGGAGGCTTAAGGATGCGGAGCTAAGAAGCAACTTTCTAACAAGGCTCTTTGCGATAGCAAGCCTAAGGCAGGAGTTTAAAAACATAAGTCGTGTGAGCCAACTAATGGACTTTCATCAGAGAAACAAATACCTTCTAATGTCTTACTCTCAAAAGAAGTTAAAAGAGCTGGGAAGGCTGGTGGCGCAGGCTAAGGCGGAGACACTCAAAGAGACTCTTCAACTCTACAGAAAACTCTTCCTTCAGGCTCTGGTAAAAAAGCCGTCAAAAGGGCAACACGCAAACACCATCCTTCACATTTTTGGACATCTTTCTAGACACTTTAATCAAAAAGAGAAAAACCACTTTCTAAAGTTGGTGGAGGACTACAAAAGCGGTAAGATTGAGAGAAGAACCCTAATAGAGTTTTTGAGAGCCTACTCCTATCGTTTTGAAAAAGACTATTTAACAAGCCAGACTTACCTGTATCCTTATCCTGAGGATTTGAACTAATCTTTTAGCGTTTGGATAACGCAAATTATAGTTCTTACCTTTATGGTTATCCATACACGCCGAGCGCGAAATGGCTTTACATAGCTACTTT
>JANWYC010000130.1 GCA_025057245.1 Aquificaceae bacterium
TTCTTAGTAATGTCTTGCCATCCTAAAATCCTATCCTTCTCTTCAGGCTTTTCGCCCAAAAGCAGTGTGTAAGGCTCTTTACCCTCTTCCTCCACCTTTGGCTTTACTTTGATGTGAGGCTCAATATCTATAACCTGTTGTATGAAGTATTTCTGAAAGCCTAACATAAGAGAACTCATCACCACAAAGGCAGATACGCCCATGGAAACGCCAAGCACAGAAACCAAAGTTTGTCTCTTTCTTTGAAGAAGCATCTTTATGGCTACAAACAGCACATGGTTCATGGCAAGAGAACCCTGTCCCCAGGTCTAAGCCCCTCCTTTATCTCTATAAACTCTCCGTAAACCCTTCCAGCCTTCACCTGCACCTTTACTTTTTTACCGTTGCGGTAAACGGTCACATACCCATCGCTGTAGGCCAAGACGGGAATGACCAGAGCTCTACGCTTTTCCACTTCTATCCTACCGTCTACGGTAGCACCAGAAGGTATTTCAAATGGGAGCTCTGCGTCCACCTTTACGGTGATAAGTTTTCTGGTTCTATCCAACTCACGGATGACTTGGGAAACCCTTCCTTCAAAACTTTTACCCGGAAGGGCATCCACATTAAGGTAAACCTTTTGACCTTCATTTATCAAACCTGTGTATTCCTCGTCCACCTCAAGCCACACTTCCCACCCCCTTGAACCTATGGAAAAGAGCTTGTTTTCCTGTGATACATGGTTTATGTAGTCTCCTTGATTGAGGAACTTTTTAAGCACGTAGCCTTCCACAGGGCTTTTTATGGTGTATTTTTCTTTTTCCGCCATAAGCCTTTGTCTTTGTGCCAGAAGAGTTCTCTCTTCAAAGTTCAAAGAAACTACAGCATCTTCGTATGTCTTTTTTGCCCTTTCGTACTCCTTCTGAGCGGTCTCGTACTGAAGTTTACTCTGCTCGTAGGCTTCTTTGGATATCAAGCCCTGTGAAAAAAGTCTTTCTCTTCTCTCGTAGAGCTTCTTAGCGTTTTCCATATTGATTTTTGCGGATTCTATTGCGCTTTCCAAACTAACTAAATAAGCGGAGCCTTGTTTTAACCTCTCTCTTACAAAGTTTAACCTCTCTGAAACCTCCCTTATGCTTTCGTCAGTAGAACCACTGTGTATGGACGCCAGAACCTGACCCTTTTTAACGTAGTCCCCTTCCTTTACGAACACGCTGTTAACATAACCAGAGACCTCAGACTTAACCAAAACGTATTCTTTGTTTCTGGCATAACCCGAACCGTATACCAGAGTATTTACCTCCCTTTCCTCAGCAGTGGCGTACCTCTCTTCTTTGTTGTTTAAAAAAACGGTTAAAAAAACCGCACCTAAGACTAAAAGAATCGCTAAAGATACTTTCTTTACGCTCACCTTTAACATCTTACAAAAAACCTATACGCTCCCTGTTACTCAGAACTATCATTATATCATTTGGTAATATCCATTCATACATTGAGTGAGAAATTCAGAAAGCTGAGAAGCCTACCGTAAAAAGCCTCACATGGAGCTTTTAACATTGTATCACGAAGTGTTATCACAGGTAGAAGCCTTCTACAACTTCACACAGCCAAAGCCAAAAGCAGGAAGAAAGCCAAAAATCTCAGACCAGCAAATCATGGCACTTTTCATCCTCTCATACCTCACACACTCACCAGTCCTCACCCTCGCCAAACTACTCATAGACCCAAGCATAAACTCTTACCACATATTCAGAGAAGCAAGACAGAGAAGAGTTTATTCATATCTAAAAAAGTTTTGCTTCGGAAAGTTCAAGCGATGCTTGCTTTGAAGCTTTTGAGTGGCAAAAAGATAGAACTTAAGCTTTTCTGGACAAAGAGAAGAAAAAACCTATACAGCGTTCATTATGGCAAGAGAGTGCAGTTTGAGGAGCTATACTACGGAGTGCTTGTGATGGTGTTGTGTGATGAAGATGGGGTTGTGTATGACATATGGTTTACCTATGGTAGCATGCATGAAGCAGAAGCATACAGGATAAGGAAGGCAAAGAGTGCATGGTTTAGGCGTTTGGTAGAGAGTGCTGAGGTGTATGGGTATAGGGCATACAAAGATGTAGAGGGTGTGCTAGGCTGTGTGAAGAGTTTTAACGCTATAAGCAGGTGGAGGAAGGGAATAACTTTGCTTGTGTATGTTTATGGTTATTCCATTGCTTACAGCTTTTTCAGGGGAGAACTTCGTCATGGGAAATTTCTCACCCGACGTATGTTGTGTATTATACTATATTGACTGTGTTAAACAGGAACGAGGAGGTAGGAAAATGCCACTAAGAGTAGGGAGCATTGCGCCAGAATTTGAGCTGTATGACAAAGACGGGCTTTCTTACAGTCTTCAAAAGACAAAGGGTAGAAAGCTCTTGGTTTTCTACAAGACCACTTGCCCTACCTGCCAGCTCACACTTCCTTTTATAGAAAGACTTTACAGACTTTACGGAAACAGCTTGTCCGTCTGGGCGATTGTTCAAGACCCTAAGCACGAAGTGGAGAACTTCGCAAAGACCTACGATATTACCTTTCCACAGCTCATAGACTACCCTGAATACAGAGTTTCTGTAAACTATGAAGTGGAAATAGTGCCCACCATCTATCTAATAGACCACGATAAGGTGGAGTTTGTTAGTCATTCCTTTGTTAAAGCGGACCTTATAGAGCTTAACAAGAGGCTCGCTGAGTTATCCGGCGTGGAACCGCAAGACCTGTTTATGGGTCAGCGCGTTCCAGAACTAAAACCCGGCTGAGGTTCAAGGAGCAGGCGTTAGGTTAACGCCATGAGCTGTCAAGTGCTGGAAGAGGTAGAAGAGAGGATACTAAACGCATGTTCACGCTCTGGTAGAAAGAGGGAAGATATAATCCTCTTGGGTGCATCTAAGGGAGTGCAACCCCAGAAAATCAGAGAGTTTTTCCGGTGTGGTCTTTATGTATTTGGTGAAAATCGCGTTCAGGAGTTTTTGAAGAAGTGGGAAGAGCTAAAAGACCTTTCTATAGATTGGCACTTTATAGGAAACCTGCAAAGCAACAAAGTTAAATACATCATAGACAAAGTTAGTCTTATACACTCCCTTGACAGGGAAAGCCTTTTGGAGGAGTTGGATAAGAGGGCAGGTTCTTTGGGTAAGATTCAGGACGTGCTTATAGAGGTTAACCTCGGTGGTGAGGAAACAAAAGGCGGGGTTGAGCCAGAGGGTCTTAGGGATTTTTTCCAAAAGTGCCTAAAGGCGAAAAACATAAGAGTGCTTGGTCTTATGTGCATCCCACCCTATAGAGAAAACCCAGAAGAGGTCAGAGTATACTTTTCAAAGCTAAGAGAACTAAAGGAAGGTTTGGAAGAAGAGTTTTCTGTTAAACTTCTTCACCTTTCTATGGGTATGTCTCACGACTTTAAAGTAGCCATAGAAGAGGGTTCGACCATTGTAAGGATAGGAACTTTGCTGTTTGGAAGTAGAAAGTAATAGGAGCGTGCTTGGTTCAAAAATACTTTCTGAAGCCCTCCGCTACTTTAGAATTTAAATCCGCTGTGTCTAATACATAATTGTCTAATAAATCTCTAACTCTTAGCTCGTAGTGATTTTGGCGTCTCTGCAAAGTTAGGTTCGGTGGGAATGTTTGAGAATTATCTTATAGACATACGACAATAGTTCTATAACGCACTTGGAAAAACATAAAAAAACTTAAGCAGGTAGTCCGCTTGGTCTTTTTGGTTGTGGATTTTTACTGTAGAACTGTGCGACTAACTTTTTGGTGAGTTTTGCACTACCCTCTTGACTTTCTGTTTTTCTTGTGTTATGCTTTATGTCAGTATGAACGAGGGGCCGTTGTAGTCCCTTGGCATCTTGGCAACTGAATAGGGTGTTGTTTCCTCAGAGAGGTTGAGGCGTATTTATGTGTTATGTTCAATGTAATTTTAAAAAAATGCATTACCTCCACTTCGAGAAAATTTGCATGCATTTGAAAGGGGTGGGGGTATGCTAAAAACCAGACCTGACAAGGCTTTCAAGGAGGTAGCCCTAACGGGTTTTAAT
>JANWYC010000131.1 GCA_025057245.1 Aquificaceae bacterium
CTCTACTTTGACGGCTTTTTAGACAAAATACGCACTTTAGACGTTCCTGCGGAGGAACTTTTAGAGTTTATCTAATTTTCATTAGGTTAACATAAACCTAAAAGCCTTGACGGACTTAGTTTCTGATTAGCGATATGTGGAACACGGTAGCGGCTATTAAGAAGATTTTTGGCTTTGGTTAGTTAACATTTTGACGAAAATTGTAAATTTACAAAAATCGTCAAAAAGATTTGGGCTTGGAGAGATAGGGAGTCCTGCTTACACTTCCCAGACTTGCAGTAATTGTGGCTATGTAGATAAAGAGAACAGAAAGAGTAGAAGCGAGTTTGAGTGTAAGTGTTGCGGTAAAAAACTTCACGCTGACGTGAATGCGTCCAGAAACCTGCTTAGCCGTGCTGAGTGGGGGATACGTTTATGTAGCGTGAAGCAAGCCTTTACTGCTCAAGTCAAGAAGTTTTTGGAAAACTTGAGTAGTGAACGGTATAAGTGCCTTTGGGGTAAGGCGCGGGGCTTACTAACTGGAGTTTTAGTAACTTCAGTTATAGTCCCTGAACCTGAGGCGTGGAATAGATATCCATGCTGAAGGATACTCTTGGATTAGATAACCAGCCTCGAGAACGAGCGCGTGGTTTACCGGGCTCTACCTGCCAAATCTTGCGTGCAGGGTCGTTTGTGCAAGAACTTTACCAACCATCGCTCTTTCCACTTCTTGACGAGTTGGAGACCTGCTTGTGTCTAAGGGTAGTCTATCTACGTTCAGAGCGTATAGCGTAAATCGGTAGGTGTGAACCCTCCCTTCAGGCGGGCACGGACCCTGATAACCTACTCTCCCGCGCTCGTTCATCCTATCAGAGCCGTGTGCCTGTCTAAAAACTTCCACGTTTGTCCCCGTAACAATCTGGATGGTAAACTGCTTAGGAACGTCCTCCTCCAGCCTGTCTCTACGAACGGAGATGTCGTAAACTACCCAATGGGTCCAAACCTTGCCAACCACCCTCTGTGCGTCCGGGTCTTCCATTATGAGAACAAAAGACCTGGTGCCTTCTGGAGCTCCCATCCAGCTCAGCGGAGGAGAGACGTTCTCTCCCAGACAAGTATACTTTGTAGGGATAAAACCGTTGTCAGGGAAGGCGCTCGAACTAAGCGTAAAGCTCACTGGATAAGCCTTATATCCACCACCACATATAGAAGCACTCAAAAGCACGGCTAAAAAACCAGAAAGATAAGAAAACTTCTTCATGGCTACCTCCTTTTAAACCTTCTGATGATAGTAAAGGCGGGTAGCAAAAGCCAAGCCATCAAGCTAACCGGAGATGCGCCGCCCGTCATAGAACAACCCCCACCAGACTTGCTCTGGTCAGTATTAGCTGGAGTAGAACTCAAGTCCCCAGTTATTCTACTTACGAATACATCATTAAACCCACCGCCGTAGCTCTGTTGAGCACCGCCAGAGACGTTAGGGAAGGCATGAGAAGAGGTCATACCAGCCACGTAAATGTCTGAACCCGCAAGGGCTAAACCAAAGCCGTAACTACTACCCGCAGGACCTCCCAAATAGGTAGAGACTGGAACATTGCTTAAATTTAGGTTTATACGGGAGACAAAGGCATCTTCCCCACCAGCCCTGTTTGCCTGTGCTCCGCTACCTGCACGCGGGAGGTCTGCAGAAGTTGTGCTACCTACTACGTAGAGCTCCCCAGAGGTTATTAACACATTGTTTGCCCTCTCGTTCCCAGAACCGCCGAAGTAGGTAGAGCTAATCAGTTGAGTAAGATTAGAGTTAAATCTGGAAACAAAAGCGTCTGACGGACCTTGCATGCTTGACTGGAATGGGTTACGAGTAGGGAAGTTGGTGGAGTCTGTTTTTCCAACAACATAAACATCGCCGTTCTGAGCCACGGCTACTGCAAAAGCTGTATCGCTACCACTTCCACCCAGATAGGTAGATACTGTTAAGCCCGTCAAGCTCTGACTTAATCTGGTGACAAAGCCGTCTACTGTCCCCCCTCCAAAACTTCCGCTTGCCCCTCTGAAGTTGTTAGACCAAGTCTCACCAGCTACGTAAATATCTCCATTCGGCGCAGATGCGATTGCGTAAGCCTTGTCTGTGCTGGTCCCTCCTAGGTATGTAGATTGCTGAACCTGAGAAAGGTCAAGCGTAAGCCTTGAAACAAAGGCATCTGTGTCTCCAGCTTGTGCTATGTTTGGGTAAGAACCACCAGAAACATTAGGAAAATCGCTTGAAGTTGTATCACCCGCCACATAAAGGCTGTCGTTTGCTATAGCAAGAGCATAGATTCTATCAAAGTTACTACCGCCCAAGTATGTGGTCCTTATTAAGTCTAAGTTTGAATTTAACCTGGCAATGAACCCATCTTGTGAACCTCTAAGGCTTGCTTGAGCAGAACCAGTTGTGTTAGGTAGGTTGTTTGATGAGGTATATCCAGCAACGTATACATATCCATTAGAGCCAAAAACCACCGCATGGGCGCGCTCGTCTCCTGAGCCTCCTATGTATACTGTCCTGTTAATACTCCTTAGGTCTAAAGTTATCCTTGAAACGAAAACATCCCAACCCCCGCTACGACTACCAACTTTATTCGGCAGGTTATCTGACTGAGTTTGCCCCGCTACGTATACCATCCCTGAACCTATAGCCAGTATCTTAGGGCTTCCACCTCTCACATTGTCGTCCGCTCTATCTTCTCCAGAACCACCTATGTATGTGGATTGAAGTATGGGGTCTATCCAGAGCTCCTTAGTTTTGTCATAGGCTCCAAGCGCAAAGTGGTAAGTCTTTGTGCGGTTGTCTATTCTGTAGTCCACTTTTACGTCCACTTTTTTGCCGTTTATCTCTTGCCAAGCCTTGGGTCTAGAAAACACCACTTCTCCGTATGGCGTATTCAGAATTAGTTCACCCTTAGAGTTTAGTCTTAAACTTTTTACCCCAAGGAGTTGAACTTTTATCTGAGATGGGTCAGCTTCTGGCTCAATCCTGAAAAACTTCTCAACGCTTCTCTGCGTGGTAAATAACTTTAGGCTTATCCCCTTGTAAATTTCTCCAAAGTTTACATACTTGTAAACTGGGAGGTCAGACTGATGCTTTGAGGGGTTGCTACCGATTGCGTAGCTTACTTTAGTGTTGAGCTTCTCCTCTGCTCTTATATTCTGTGGCTTATTAGCTCCGAGGAACTTTTCCGCGAATACCCAAGACTTTAGACCGCAGTCCTTACCACCCTTTGTGCATAATTCCTTTACCGGTAAAACGTGCCACAACTCTCCTTCCTTGGTCACCCACGTATTTCCATAAAACCCCTTAGACAAAAACAGAGCTCTCTGGTCCCATTGCCCCTTGTTTGGAATAAAACCCCTTGGAACGGAATCTATGGTTGTCGAGAAGCTCTTCTGCTCTTTTACGTAAGAGCTTTGACTTGAGCTCGCATACGGAAAAGGCAGTAGCGCAGTGCTTAGCAAAGCGGTAGTTATTGCGAATGTCTTCTTCATGGCACACCTCCTCACGGTTTGTAGGACTATGATTATAGTATAAAACATAACCTCATGCAGAAAGCTCAAGGTAGCTTCTAAAATTCTCAGAAAAAGACCTACAAAAACTCAAGCAACTCACAGCACTCTCACACGCACCTCTAAAAACATCTCTCAGACTATCCATATGCTTCTCAAATCTTACAGAAATAGCTCTCTTAACCACACGCCATACCTGCTCTATCAGATTGAGGTCTGGACTGTATGGCGGTAAATACACAAACACTATGCCAAGCCTATCAGCAACCTGTCTTACCTTACTGCTTTTATGAAAAGTAAAATTGTCAAGAATGACTACAACAACTTTCTTGTCTTTGTTAACTCTCCTTATCTCTTCAAGTGCTTTACATACACTATTTGAAGTAGCATCTTCACTAAAAATCAAACAACTATTGCCCTTGTATGCATAATAGCCAAAAGCATTTATCCTATGTCTGTCTGTATTCTTCATTATCTTTACCTTGCCAAAAGCCCATACTCTCTGAGTATTGGCTCTATT
>JANWYC010000132.1 GCA_025057245.1 Aquificaceae bacterium
AAAAGTCTGTTTATAAGCTTTGTTTCTATACGTGTAAAGTCTTTACCTTCTATCTTATAAGGTTTGGCAGTACCACCGAAGATGGTGCTTACCATAATGTATATGAGTCTTGGGTCTACGATAAGAAGGCATATACCTCTGAGGGGTTCTATGTTAAAAAGCCCTATAGCACAAGGAATGGGTAGCTTTGCTACAAATTCTCCGAACCTCATAATGCTTACGCTTTCTTTAAAAATGCCCGGGATAGTAACCACTAAGGCTGTCAAACCTCTTCTCAAACCGTTCATCCATCTTTCAAAAATAAGTTCAAGACCTGGTATCCTACCTGCGGATATGTGTTCAAAGAGCGATAAATCAAGCGGTCTTACGCGCGTATCTTCAACTACCTCCTTCTTCTTCTCCTCCTCCTTGCCAAGGGTTTTGAGGAGAAGGTTTATCTCTTCTTGACTGAGAAGTTCGTCTGCCATGTCTAACCTCTATTTCTTAGCCATCCTCTTAGTATTTTTGCTACCTTTTCTGGCTCCTCTCTTGCGGTTTTTGCGATAGCCTCAACCGCATCAAGCTTCTCCGCTTTCATCCTTATCTCTTCTGCGCTCTCTAAAATTTCCATGGTTGGTGTGGTGGGCACGGGTATGGGCGGAGGTTTGACCACCTCTTCCTTACTCTTGATAATTCTCCTGAGTAGCACTATGGAGATTCCTACTATAACCAGCACCAGAAGGGTGAGAAGTCCTATCCTTATGTATTTTTCAAAGTCTGGTGCGGGTTTTTCAACGGGTGGTCTTTGAAAGGCTATAGCCTCCACAGTAACCACATCGCCCCTTTGTGCGTTTATCCCCGCAGAGGCGGTTACAATCCTCCTTATCTTTTCTACGTCCAAATTCTTTATGTTAGCATCAACCATCACGCCCACACTCAGCCTCCTTATCTTAAATATAGGTTCTACCGTGTGCACTTCTTTTTTGCTGACTTCATAATTAGTGATTGTTTCGCTTTTGTCAGTGATAACCTGTCCCGGACCTGCGGCTGCGCCCACACCGGGAGGGATGTTAGCCTGAGCGCCTGGCACTCCAGCCACTCCACCTGCGGTTGTTAGCTCCTTCTTTTTCTGCTGGCTGACGATTGCGGTCATATCTGGGTCGTATACCTCTTCTTTCTGCTCCCTTCTGGTAAAGTCCAGGTCCGCAGATACTTTAACCCTAACAGAGCCGTAACCTAACACTTCCTCCAAAGCTCTCTGCACGTCCCTTTCAATTCTTTTTTCAAACTCCAGCTTGAGCTTTAGCTCCTTCTCTCTTATGTAATCTTCTTCCTCTTCTATTAAGGCGGTAAGGTCTCTACCCTTGTCATCCACCACCACTACCTTTTGGGGTTTTAGTCTTGGAACGCTGGCGGAGACCAGATTTCTTATGGCTTTAACCTGCTCTACAGTAAGCTCGTGACCAGGCTTTAGCTTTAAAAACACGCTGGCGGTAGGCTCTTCCTCTTCTCTCACAAAAATGGATTTCTGTGGCATACCTATGTTTACCCTTGCGTCTTCCACGCCAGACATTCTGAGTATGGTTCTGGCAAGCTCACCCTCCACAGCCCTTTTAAAATTCACTTGGTTTTGGAAGTCCGATACGCCTATACCAGTCTTGTCAAAAACCTCGTAGCCTACTATACCCTTACTAGGAATGCCCTTGGCTGCAAGCCTGAGCCTTATATCCCTTGCCTGCTGCTCCTGAACCAGTATGCTCCTCCCATCCTGTCCTACCTTGTAACTTACACCATCCTTATCCAGCTCCGACATCACCGCGGACATGTCCTCCTGAGATAGCCCAGAGTAGAGAATGGTGTAGGTAGGTCTTGTGGCAAAGGTTATAAGCGTGAGCAAGATGCCAAGTGTAGCTATGGGAATGCCTATTACCAGTGCCTTTTGCAAAGTGCTTAGAGCTAAGAACCGCTCCTTTAAGTTGTTTAGGGCTTCCCTTGCATCAGCCATCTTTTACACCTGCATCCTGTTTAGCTCCTGGTAAGCTTCAAGAAGCTTGTTCCTTACCTGTATGAAAAGGTTCAAAGCAACACCAGCCTTTTCCAGCTCAATAACCATTTGATGTAATGGTATGTCCGCACCTTTCAACACCGCGTCTTTTATACTCTCAGAACGCTTTTGCTGTTGGTCTACCCAATGTAGGAACTTTCCCAACTCCTTAACAAAGTCTCCACCCTCACCCTTTCTCTTGGGGGTTTCTTTGTTATAAAGACCTCCTATACCTACTATCTCCATAGCTCTAAGGTCCTCTGAGCAAGCTCTCTGGTTGTTCTGAATGCATTAAGGTTAGCTTCGTAGGTTCTTATGGCGGATATCATGTCTACCATCTCTTTGACAGGTTCTACGTTAGGATACCTTACGAAGCCTTCCGCATCCGCTCTGGGGTTGGTAGGGTCAAAAACCAACCTGAAGGGTTCGTCAGACTGCCTTATTTCCCTTACTCTCACGGGGACATAACCCTTTTGAAGGTTCTCTGGCGTTTCTATGGCTTCAAACACGGGCTCTAACCTTCTGTAAGGTTCTCCAGCAGTTCTGTAAGATTCAAAGTTGGCAAGGTTGCTGGCTGTTGTGTTCATCCTTATCCTTTGAGCTTGCATACCGCTGGCGGAGACCTCAAAGGCTCTAAAAAGGTCCATCATTGCCTACCCTCCCTTAGCACCGTATTCAGCTTTTGAATGCTTCCTGTGGCAAATTTCATGTAAACCTCATAGGCTATCCTATTCTGGGTTAGCTTTGACATCTCTTCCTCTAAGCTTACATCATTTAAATCGTTACCCAGCAAGCTTTTTCTAACTTCAAAAACCTTAAAGCTCTGAGAATCCGCAGGTTTTATGTGTTTTGGTCGCGTTAACTTTAAAAATCCACCCTCTTCGACGATAAAGGCTACATCCTTTGTTTTGTAGTTCGGCGTATCCGCATTGGCAAGGTTGCTAAGTATAATGCTATGTCTTTTCCATGCGTGGTTCAGATGGGCCATAACCTTGTCCGCTCCTTTGAAAATATCCATTCCATTACCCCCAGAGAGCTACTATGACTTTACTTATTATATTATCTTTCCCTTCCGCCTTTTTGACAACCCAATTTAAAGTCTCTCGGTCACCCGTGAGAGCACCAGCTTTAGCCAGCCTGTAAGCAACAAGCCAGTAAAGGTCTCCCTCCTGAGCTATTTCCATGTAGCTTCTGTAATACTCTTTTGCTTTCGTATAATCCGCCCTTGAATAGTAATAGTCCCCCAACCCTAACAGAGCAGGCTCTAAGTAAGGTTTTAACCTTTCTGAGTGCTTTTCTTTTACCAGAGATTCCAACAGCTTTACATCCTTTTTGTATATGCCTATGATGAAGAGAGCTTCTTGTCTATCCTCTCCCGTAAGGTCTTTTTGAGCCTTTTCTACGAGCTTTAGACCTTCCTCTGAACCTTCAAGAAGCAAAAACTGTCCCTCAAAAAAGCTACTTAGTGGTTCATCAACTTTGGACAGCACATCTTTCATTCCTGCGTTGCCCGTATATAGCACGCTCCTCGCCAGTTTTTCGTATCCAAAAAGAAGGGCATAGTTTGAAGGATTAACTTTGTAGAGCTCCATTATGAACTCCGCATCCTTGCCGTAAGGATTAAGACTTTGAAAAGACTCGTTTAGCTTTTCCAAAACAACCCTCATATCCATCCTTATGTCCTGAAAAACTATCTCTCTGGGTACGGTTAACCGCTTCAGCCTGAACAGGTCTTTGTCTTCCAGTTTTTTGTCTTTTATGCTGTAATAATACAAACCCAACACAGCGGGCGTGGAATATACGCTGTTTAGGTCTACCCACGCCATGCTTTTAAGTAGCTCTCTATATTTTTTGTAGTCCTTTTCGTATTTTTGCAAAAACTCTGGAAAGAGCCAGAGCTGTGATAGTATCAGCCTGTTTTTAAGGCTGTCCGTGTCAGACATATTGTCCAATCTCTTTTTGGCATCTGTGTAGTTTTTGTTCATAAGGTATATCATGGCTAAGTAGT
>JANWYC010000133.1 GCA_025057245.1 Aquificaceae bacterium
AGAACGTGCTGGCGGAGAGCCTTGAAGCGGAGATTGCTAAAAAAGAGGAGGAATACGAAATAGCGGTGGAGTATTGGAAAAACTCCGCAGAGAGTGCGCCTACCTTTGGGCTCGTGGGTGCGGTTTTTGGTCTTATGAAGGCTCTCAAAAGCCTAGATAACGCTCAGGAACTGGCTGCTGGTATATCCGCTGCTTTTGTGGCAACAGTTTACGGTATAACCTTTTCCTACCTTATTTTTGGTCCTATATCAAAGAAGATAAAGATAAAGTCCAAAGAGGAGATTTTAAGGATGTATATGGTGGTAGATGCTTGTAAGATGATGGTGAGAGGAGACAACCCAAGGTTGATAGAAGAGAGACTCAGCTCTTACGTTGAGGTAAAAGGATGAAAAAGAAAAAGTGTCCGGAAGAAGTTTCTGAGAAATGGGCGATACCATACGCCGACTTTCTCACCCTTTTACTCTGCCTGTTTATAGCACTTTTTGCAATGGCTCAGGCAGGTAAACAAGCGGCCATGGAATACGCTCAAGCCTTTGCGAGGGCTTTTGGTATGAGACTTGTCCCCTTTCAGGAAACTCTACCTAAACAAATACTTCCCGAACCAGTTTTAAAGAGGGCTGAACCCACAGAAAGAGGTAAAAAGATACAGAAACAACTACAAGAACTTCAGGAAACGCTCAAAAGGCTGGGTCTCGAAGGAGAGTTTAAAATCGCCTTTGAAGCCATCGGAATAAGGCTCATACTTCAAGAAAGACTTGTCTTTGAACCAGGTAGTGCGGAGATAAAACCTACAACCAGACCCATACTTGATAAACTTTATGAAATCATAAAAGACCTGAACAACCCAGTAGAAGTGGAAGGGCATACAGATAACATACCAATATCTACAGAGAGGTTTCCTTCCAACTGGGAGCTCTCCACCTCAAGGGCTGGAACCATAGTTAGGTATTTCATAGCAAAAGGTATAAACCCAGAGAGACTAAAAGCCTCTGGGTATGCGGATACGAGACCGATAGCTTCGAACGTAACACCCGAGGGCAGAGCTCAAAACAGAAGGGTGGAAATAGTAATACTCAACATAAGGGGTGCGGAGCTAACTCAACAGCAGACAGAAGAGCGTCAACGATAAACTCCACATCTTCATCAGATAGGTAAGCATGAACTGGGATAGAGAAAACTTCCTTTCTAAACTTCTCTGCGTTTGGCGTGGGTAGATGCTCCGCTCCTCTTAGCTCATGAAGCAGATAAGTGTAGTATACTCTGACATCTATGTTTTTCTCCTTTAATGCACTGACTATACTCTCTCTCTGAGGATGTCTAAGCGTGTAAAGGTGATAGACATGAAAAGCACCGTCACGCTCCGCAGGATGTATAAGGTCGCCGTTAAGCGAACGCATGTATCTGTATGCTATCTCCCTTCTTCTCAGATTGTTTTTGTCTAGTCTTTTAAGCTGTGCGTAGCCTATACCAGCCTGAAACTCCGTTATCCTCACATTAAAGGCAGGATGGTCTCCAAAGTCTATCCACTTTTTAACTTCCTGTGCCAACTTCTTGTCTTTGGTAGCTATGGCACCCCCTTCTCCCATGGGTAAGTTTTTGGAAGCATAAAAGCTAAAGGCTGAGATATGACCTATACTACCTACTTTTTTGTCTTTCCACTGCGCACCATGAGCCTGCGCCGCATCTTCGAGCACATAAAAACCGTACTTTTCTGAAAGATACATGACTCCATCCATGTCTGCGGTCTGACCGTATAGATGAACGGGTATTACTACCTTGGGTCTATACCTTTTTACCGCATCCTCCAACTGGTTCACATCCATGGTGTAATACTGGTCCACGTCAACAACTACTGGAATGCCACCCGCAAGGTAAACCGCATCAATGGTTGCCATAAAGCTCATGGCTGGCACTACTACCCGCTCCCCTTCCACACCTAGTGCCTTTAGGGCTATAAAAAGCGCCACAGTTCCAGAACATACAGTATAGACCTTTTCCACGCCAAGATACTTGGCAAACTCCTCTTGAAAAAGAGAAGTCCACTTACCTCTGGTAATCTGCCCGCTCTCTAATATGTCCAGTATTATACTTTTCTCTTCCTCAAAGAACCTCGGTTCAATAATCTTAATCATGGGATTTAATAGCATAATATATAGCCATCTGCAAAACTGCAAAAATTCAGTCTCTAAGCCTCACACCTTTGGAAACCTTACTACAAGAGCTTGGTTATGTCCGTTATCTTCTCCGCATCAGTGAAGCTGGTGGATAGGTGGGCGGTAGGATGTCCGTATAGACCGCAAAGGCTTACCACCTTCGTATTCGTATGCTTTCTAAGCAATCTAATCACAAAGTCAGTTCTGTAGCAGTGAACACCTACCAACAGGGTAAGGTCGTGTCCTCCGTGCAAGACTGCGTGGTGTGGATTAGGTGGGTCCATCTCCACCCATGGGTCATACTTTTTGAGCTTTGGTCTGTAGTCCGGAAGGACCTTTACGTTGAACCTCCCCACCTTTTCAATAAGCTCTCTTAAAGCTCTTGCCTTCTCTTGCAATTCCTTCTCTCCAAAGTCCCAAAAGAGCAAAGGTCCTATTACCACCGTAGGTTTCTCCGCCCGTCTTATCAACCTTACAAGGGTCTGTATAGCCTCCTTGTAGTCAACCGGTCTATCCCCTATGGTTGCCTCTCCTAAGAAGACCTCTTTCCGCATAGAAGTTCTCGTTCTATCTTCCTGAGGTGTGGGGACTGCCTTAGGTTTTTTGTAATACTCTGGCTTGTAGTCTAAAAAGTAAGGAGAGAAGTCAAAGCTTGTTTTTGACCTGCACACATCTTGCTGAATGTCCTCTTTAACAGAGAGGCTTTTATACAAATCTTCCTTTATCAGGTCCAGCTCTACTGTAAACTCTCCGTGGTATGCCCTCTCCTCTTCCTCCACACCGAGGCTGTAGCATGTAGTTCCTACGATATCAAACAAGACCCCCTTTGCACCCTCCTCAGCAGCCCTTTTGAAGATTTCATACCTTTTCTCATAAAACTCGTAACAGCAGTGTCCTACGTATGTATAACCCTCCTTAGCACACCACAGAAGAGTATCTCTCAAAAGCTCAAAGGAGGTTATGGTTATAGGTATCATGCCTTTTTGATAGGCGAGCCTGTAGGCATCCCCTACGGTGCAACCCCCACACTCTCCACAGTCGTCCAAATGTCTGTAATCACACCAGGCGGGTTTGGCACAATAGGGCAAGAGCATAACCTTAGCCTTTTGCAGGTTATCTATTAAGCCACCACCAATGCTGGCTATGATGTTATTCAGTTTTTTTTTCCTATACCCAAATCTACGCCCTCTACTTTACGTAGAGGGAACAGAACCGCTTCAACGATGTCATCCACGGAGAGGTTAAGCCCTTCCCATTCTCTGTTTGAGAAAAACTCCCTTACTCTCCTTTCCACATCCACCAAAGGTGTGTGCTTTAAGTAAGCCTCAAGGTCATAGATGAGTCTTTGAGGTTTTACGAAAAAGTCTCCGTTAATAATAACCTGCTGTAGAACTTTGCTCTGCAAGTCCACCTTAGCGGAGACCCTGAAGGTTCCACCTAAGCATCTGTGTATGCCGAAGAGCATCTCGCTCTCCTGTGGAGCTCTCTTCACGTGATACACCCACTCGTCGCTCCTGTAGTAGTCCTTTCTTTCCTCAAGCAGTCTTATCTCTTCCTCGGTTAGTTCGCCCCACTGAGCTTGTATGCCTAAACCTTCCTTAAGACCTTCTAAGATTGCGTGAAAGACCTCTTCCCTTTCAGGCAGGTAGCCCAGAGCTCTTTTTAGCCATTCTACTCTGTCCTCCGCAGACTTTATGCCCTTTGAAGTTAGCTTTTCTACTGGTATTTGCAAAGACTTTAGCATCCTTTCCACGTTAAAGTCCATAAGCACCGTGCCCTGATAGAGAAAGGCTTTACCTTCAA
>JANWYC010000134.1 GCA_025057245.1 Aquificaceae bacterium
AAAAGTCTTAAGCTTGCTAATGTCTATCATCACTGACCCTAAATATATTATTATAAAAATTCCTTATGGCAAGGATAATTCATCATTATAGTTTCCATCTTCGTAGCTTCATTTGTTCAACTACGGGAGCGGTTTTGCAGGTAAAAGGCACTCTATTGACTAACTGAGAAGGTTCTTAGCATCTGGTCAAGTAGGGGTGCATTTATACAGTGTTCCGCAAGCCCTTGCTATTCAGGTGAGAGAGCTTTTAGAAAACTTGATTAGTGAGCTGTGTAAGTGCCTAAGGGTTAAGACATGAGGCTCACGGGAGCTTACTTGACACAATCTTTCTTAACTGGAAGGTGGAATAAACATCAATACTTAGGGATTTTCTGTAATCTCCACGCTCGCAAAACCAGTTCCCTTGGTAGAGTAAAAGTAAGCTAACTGAGAATATATTATAATACTTGACTTTCAATCCAAGTCTGGAGGTGGTGGTATGGCGAAGGTTCTCGGCCTGAAGTGCAGAGAGTGTGGCAGGGAGTATCCCATAGAGCCAATGCACGTGTGCGAATTCTGTTTTGGACCTCTTGAGGTCAAGTATGATTACGATGAGATAAAAAGGAGGATAAGCAGAGATAAGATAGAGGAAAGCCCCAAGAGCCTCTGGCGCTACATAGATTTACTACCCGTGGAAGAGCCAAAGGTAGGGCTAAGCGCAGGCTTTACACCTTTAAAGAGAGCGGATAATTTGGGAAAGCTCTTAGGGCTTGAGAACCTTTACATAAAGGATGACTCGGTAAACCATCCTACGCTTTCTTTCAAAGACCGTGTTGTATCCGTTGCCTTGTCTACTGCAGTGGAGTTTGGGTTTGACACCGTTGCATGCGCCTCTACGGGAAACCTTGCTAACTCCGTGGCAAGTCATGCTTCTCAGGCTGGTCTGAACTGCTTTGTGTTCATACCTGCCAATTTGGAATCTCAGAAAATATACGGAAGCCTTGTGTTCGCACCTACGGTGGTAGCGGTAGAAGGCACTTACGATGATGTAAACAGACTCTGCTCCGAGATAGCAAGCGAGCTCCAGTGGGCTTTTGTAAACATAAACATAAGACCTTTCTACGCAGAGGGTTCAAAAACCTTAGCCTTTGAAGTGGTAGAACAGCTTGGCTGGAAAGCCCCAGATGCGGTTGTAGCGCCTGCAGCCTCTGGCTCGCTAATAACCAAGATATGGAAGGGACTGAAAGAAATGGTCAAAGTGGGACTTATAGACAGTATGAACACCAGAGTATACGGAGCTCAGGCGGAAGGTTGCTCCCCCATAGCCACCGCATGGAAGGAAGGTAGGGACTTTATAAAGCCAGTAAGAGAACCTAAAACCATAGCCAAATCCATAGCTATAGGAAATCCAGCGGATGGCATATACGCCCTTCAGGTAACCAGAGAGGGCGGTGGAGACTGGGAAACTGCAACGGACGAAGAAATCATAGAAGGTATTAAGCTCCTTGCGGAGACAGAGGGTATCTTTACCGAGACTGCCGGTGGAACTACTATAGCGGTGCTTAAAAAGCTCGCTCAGAAGGGAGCTTTCAGAAGGGACGAGATAGTTGTGGCTTACATAACCGGCAACGGCTACAAAACCATGGAAGTTTTAGACAACCACCTAAGACAGACCGTTCACATAAAGCCCAGCTTTGTGGACTTTAAGGCAAAGATACTTACGCGTGTTTAAGTTTTTGTTTGTTTTCTTGCTCCTTCTTTCCTGCGCAGGGGATAGACTGCCCAAGTTGCCCGTCAAAACTCTTGACAACAGAACCGTGTATCTATCGGATTACAAAGGAAGGAAGCTTTTGCTGTATGTGTGGAGTAGAACATGCGCCGGACACTCGAGAGACCTTAGAGAGCTGAGCAAACTTGCGCAGAACAAGGACTACACGGTAATATCTTACGCATTAGCCATGACTCCAGAGGATGTGATAAAAAGCTACAGAGAACTGGGTATAAGGGATAACTTTATCACTCTCGTAGACATAGAGGTGAAGTTTAACGACCATTACCCAATAACCTTCCTCCCATCTACATACATCTTTGACGAAAAGGGGAAACTCATAAAGAGCTC
Organism: Aquificaceae bacterium; assembly: GCA_025057245.1. GTDB lineage: Bacteria > Aquificota > Aquificia > Aquificales > Aquificaceae > Pampinifervens. The sequence continues at coordinate 2,099 of JANWYC010000134.1, forward strand.
CCCCGGGCTTTATAAACCTTAGCCTACAAACTGGCAGGTATTCTCGTCTATGGTAGAGTAAAGAGGTTTAACTCTGCCCTCTGGCGTGGTATCTTCAAAGTCTCTCTGCACTCCCAACTCTTCTATGCAGTGAACCAAGTCGTGGTAAAACTCAGCCACTTTCACCAACCCTGTTATCTTACCCACTTCGTTAAACGCCCTTATTTTGTCCGTAGCCTTGCCCTTACCTCTTTCCACTATGGCACCCGCATGTCCGAAGGATACGCCTTCTAACTTCTCCTGAAACTTACCGGCAACGAAGGCAGCTACCGGCTTGTTCCACTTGCCCTCTTTCCAGAGCCTGAGTATGGTCTCCGCAGACTGCTCCTCGTAAGAACCACCAACCTCACCCTGAATGATTACGCCCTTTACGTTTGGGTCATCAGCTATGTTTTCCAGCGCATCCGCAAAGGTAGTGCAAGATATGACATCACCTCCTAGAGCAAGAGCCATGTAAACACCCCAACCCCTACGCTTGAACATCTCTGCGGTAGTCGTGGTTAGACCGCCAGACTTGGAAAGTATAACCAAACCGCCCTTCTGGTATGCTATAGATGGGTTCTTTCCGCCTATAGCACCTATTCTGGCAGGCACCCAAGGCATCATACAACCCAAAGAAGTAGGACCTACTATAATCACGCCCCTTTCTTTTGCGTAGTGATAAAAGTAAACTGTATCCCTTATGGGAACATGCTCCGTTATTATGTATATTAGCTTTATGCCCGCATCCACCAGCTCTATAACCGCATCTTTCACAGAGGCAGGTGGCACATAAACTATGCCAGTGTTAATCTCTCCATGTCTTTGAAGAGCTTCTCTGACTGTGTTGTATACTGGCTTGCCTGCTACCTCGGACCCTCCCTTTCCCGGTGTCACACCAGCTACCACAAAACCCGGGTATAGGGATTCAGACTCCGTCACCACCTGCGAAGCCTCCCTACCAGTTATACCCATTACTATTATCCTTGTTTTGTCGTTAAGGTAAACAGTCCCCGTGTTCCAGTCTTTTACCATTTCTTACCTCCGCATTTTTTTTTGCATTAAGATTATATTACAGAAAAAAGCTCAGTGAAAAACTTAAAAAGCCACTGCATCTAATATCCAATCGCCTATTAAGTTTCCCATCCCTGACTCGTAAGGGTTTTACTAAACTCTTAGTAGGGCTGAATTCAAATTCTGTCGTGGTTGAGCATGCTCTGTCCAAAACGCTATATGAGACTTGATATTCAGGCATCTCAGATTTTAAGTTTGTCTTTACGATGAACCATAAAACCCTCACGAGCGGAGAGCGAGACTTATTAGACAGTTAAATATAAATATTAGCACAGCACCGCAAAACTGCAAAGTAAGCGTGCAAAGAGAATTCTCACTGCTTTGTCAAAAAGAATGCTCTCCGGGATTTGATGTTCAGGCACTTCATAGTTTGAGTTTGCCTTTACAAAGAACCATTAGACCCTTAAGAGCCAAGGACGAAAGACTTATTAGACGATTAAACATCAGGCATAGTGTTCTACTATCTAGATTATTCGGTTCTCACAGTGGTTTATAATTCTATTCTTGTAATCCATGTTTGAAAAAAATGTGCCTGAGGCTATAAAGACCGCCCTTGAAAAACTGATGCTACTACCCACTTACGGAGAGAGAAGCTCAGGAAGGTTTCTTTACAACTTGCTAAAGCTCCCGCAGGAAAAAAGACTTGAAGTGGTTAAAGCCATTGAAGATGCGGTGCATAGCATAAAGCATTGTGTAGAGTGTGGCATATACACAGACAGAGAGCTCTGTGTAATATGTTCTGACCCAAAAAGAAACAAGAGGTT
>JANWYC010000135.1 GCA_025057245.1 Aquificaceae bacterium
AAAGGATGGATAAGCTGGAGCAAGATGTGGAGGTGTTAAAACAAGACGTGGAAGTGCTGAAGAAAGACGTAGAAGTGCTGAAGAAAGACGTGGGGGTGTTAAAAATGGATGTGGCGTCCTTGAGGGGTGACAACTTTGAGAGGAAGGTAAGGGAGAACGCACCCGCCTTTCTCGGAAGGGTCATAAAGAGGCTAAGACCCATAGACAGGTATGCGTTGGCTGACCTGCTGGAGGATGCGGTGGAAAAGGGTTTAATATCCGAGGAGGAAAAGGACTTTGCCATAAGGGTGGACTTTGCAGGAAGGGGGAGGCTACAGGACAAGGAGGTCTACATAGCCCTGGAAGCCACCCTGAGCCTTTATCCCGAGGATGTGGAGAAGGCCTCCAAAAGGGCGGAGATTTTGTGGAGAGCTCTAAGCACGGAGACCATACCTGTGGTAGTCTTTCAGAGTGCCCAAAAGCCTGCCCTTGAAAGGGCAGAGGAGCTGGGCGTGCTGGTAGTAAAGGCGGAAGAGTAGAGGGTCACTTAATTATTGTATAGCTTTGCCCTTTTCAAGGGCTTGATTGCGGTCAGTCTTAGCTGAGCTCTTCCATCATATGCCTGCAGGCTCTTAGGTATTCAAGGAAAACCTCCTTTGCCCTCTCTACAAAATGCTCCATCTCTCCCCTGTCTTCTATGGCATAGGCATTTATGACAAGCACGGACTCGTTTATGAAAAAGCCACCCCTTAGCATGGTGCTAAGCCTCTCGTTGCCCGAAAGCCCTACAAAGAGCTTGGAAAGGGCGGTGAGGAGCTGGTCTTTGTCTTTGACGTCTCTAAAGAGCTCCTCCGCTCCCCTTATAAAGGCATCCATGTCAGCCTTAAGCCCTTCAAGAAACTGCCCTATCCTTATATGCCTCAGGGGCTCGTCCGAGTATAGAGAGGTTGCTTCCTTTATGACTTCCTCCTTGAGAGAAGCCTTGGAAGAGAGAGAAAGGCGCTGGGGTCTTAGGGGTATCGTTCCCTCTATGCGCGCACCATCCGATAGATTATACACCTTAGCCTGAGGAAACATTTCCAGCAGTCTTTCTATGGAGTCCTTTGCCCAGAAGAGAAGTCTGTTGGTCAAGACCTTGCCTCCAAAGTTGCCCTCCAACTCTCTGTCGTAGCCTTCCTTTGGCTGGTAGAACCTACTGCCCTTTTTCAGAGACAAGTGTCCCGAGGAGTGGTGTCTCTCGGGGTCCTTAAAGCCCATGTCCGCACCAAAAAGGTATATCTCTTCAAAACCCATGGAGAGAAAGAGTGCAAGCCCCCCGTTTACCACCGTAGGGTTGGCGTAGTAAAGTCTTGGAAGGCTTGGGTCAAAGAGGAGGGCGCCCGTGTCGTTGGGCTTTACGAACATGTATTGCTCCTTTCCAAGCGTAAAGACGGAGGGGTGCATAGGGTTGTTGGCTATGATCCTCAGCTCCGCCAGATAGCCCTCTTCCAAAGCGTCCACCAAATAGTCGTAGGTAAATTTTGTCCTTTCTATCTCCACGTGGAAGTCCGGCACTATGCCGTAGTTTTTGAGGGTGCTTACAGAGCTACCGCAGGAGACCACGAGGGCTCTGTCCATGTTCTTTTTTAAGAAGGGTATGCTGTCGTCGAGGGAGGGACCAGAGCCAATGATAAAGACTGGGTACTTCTTTGAGACCTTCCGTGGGGTAAGCACTGGTATGGCTTGCCTTATGTTCTCTATGGTCTGCTCCAAAGACCAAAACTCGTCGTGAAAGAAGCCCCAGCCAGAGGAAAGAAGGCTAAACTTTTCAAGGAGCGTGTTTATGACCTGACCTATTATGGGGTTTTCTATGTGCACGTAAAAGGGCACGTTAAAAAAAAGAGCCTGATTGGTAAAGGACCTGCAAAAGTCTATGACCTTTTTGGATATTTCCTCTGCGCCTTTGCCCGTGATGAGGGTCATGAGCCTGCCTTCTTTTGTGAAGTTGCGGAGTATCTTTATCCAGTCTATGGTGTAGAGAGAGACCTTGATAACCTCCGGGTCTGCGTCCACTATTATTAGGTTTTTTATGTCGTATTCCTCCGTGAGCATCTCCAAGTGGTAGCCAAGACCAACCCCAAAGACTATCATCACCCCCAGCGCCTTGTCCGTGTAGTATGTCTCTATGGGTTTGTCCTTTAAAGGTGAAAGCTCGAGCATCTCCACCGCATACCTGTGGTCCAGTATTTCCTTTTTAAAGTCCGCTATGCCCTGCGAATACTTCTGCCTTATGGAGGTGGGTCTTTGGAGGTAGTTTTCAAACTGCTTTTTGGTCTGCTCGTAAGGCTCTTCCTGATACACCTGAACGCCGTTTACCACAAGGTTTAGACCATGTTCTGGGTCTATCTGTATGCCCGCCTGATAGCTCCCCTTTTCCTCGGTGAAAAACTTGTAAAAGGAAGGAAACTCCCTCTGCATGAGGAGAAGGTTTGCCTCTCTTCTTGCCATAAGACTGCGCGCCAGAGCTTCTGGGTTCACTGACTTATGTAAAACCTCCATATGCCACCTACCTTCTCAAAGCCTATGTTCCTTCTGTAGGGGGTCACGCCACCTACCATAAGCACCAGCTCGTAGTTTGCCCTTCCCAGCTCCTCGTTGCGGTAGAGCTTTTCCACCTCGTAGCTCCAGCGAACCACCTTGTCCTTTTGAGCCTTCTCGCAGGCGGAGCGGGCGGTCTTTGCGTCGTGCCTTCTTTTGTCGCCAGCCACCGAGTAAAAGCCGTATTTTTTCACGAAATCCACACAGCCCTCCATACCCGTAGAAAAGGTAAGCACGTGCTCGTAGTAAAGCCTGGAGAGCTCTGCGGGGTCTATTTCCCTTACCCTTTCGCAGGAAAATAAAAAGGGGGCAAAAAGCCCCCACAAAACCGCAAAAAAGAGCTTACTTAACATCTATGGCACTCAGGAAGCAGTAGCCAGTCTTCTCTGCAAGCCTGAAGGTTACGGTAGTGCCGTTCTCCCTCACCAAGACTATGTTATCAAAGCCATTAACATTCAAGCATCTAAGAGAGCCGGCTGGCGTCTGTCCGTAAACCCTCTTGCCTACGCTACCGTCCGCCTTTACCTGCACGTTACCATAAGCCTGACGCTGGACGCAATTAAATGCTACGGGAGTAAAGCTTTGCTTAGTGTCCTTGTCAAGGTTGAGAAGTACGGGCGTGAAAGTGCCAGGAGGAGCGCATCCACCAACAACCTCCCTATCAAGAGCGAGCACCACGGGGTTGTTGAGGGTGAAGTTAGTATTGAGAGCACCTGCAAACATATCGGTAATTTCTCTACCCTGAGCGTGGACAATGCGGGTTCCGCCGCCGCCCACATTCGTGTCAAGGTCCGTGAGCCTTACATTGCTCAGGGCGGTGCATGGGGTGGAGGATATGGAGCACTTGTAGAGGGTGGTGTTATTCCCGGTGTAGTCTGCTACCACAAGCGGTGAGCCAAGCAGTGTTCTTATATTAGGGGCAGAATAGAAGCCTTGCTCCGCAAAGGTTCCACCAACACCCAAGGTGTTAGTGCTATCCAATTTTAGGTAGAAGGCGTCATTACCGCCACCATCATAGTTGCTAGTTATGACCAATAGTTCGTTTCCGCTTCTTCTGATGATAACGTTTGCTGCGCTAAGTGCTGTAGAATTATTACTATCGAGCCCGCTAATAGTTGTACTAATTGTTACACCTCCTCCGCTTGCAAAGATTTTGGCGACTACGTTGTGTGCGCCATCTGAAGAAGACACATAGGCTATGCCGTCACCAATGAATAGTATATCCGCTCCAACACTAAAAACCACGGTGGTGCCAGCACTGCCGGTAATAAAGGAAGTCGGAGAGGTATAAACTCTATACTCATTGTCATTAACTGCATTAGTATCTATCACAAATAACCTACCGCTTGCGTCAAGGGCGTAGGAGGCATTAATTGATACATTATTCAATGTC
>JANWYC010000136.1 GCA_025057245.1 Aquificaceae bacterium
TGTCCCTATTTATCCACTTGGGGTTTGAGGGGTTAAACCTCAAAAACCTGTCAAAGACAAGATAGGCTATGTGGCTGGCACCAAGGGGCATGCCGGGATGCCCCGACTTTGCCCTTTCCACTTGGTCAACGCTGAGAAACCTTATGGTGTTTATAAGAAGTTCATCTCTGTTCATGGTAGTATCCTTCCAAGCATTTGGTCTATGCTGTCAAACCAGTATTTTCTATAAAGCTCTGAAAGCCTGTTTTCGTCTTCGGTTTTTAAAAAGAGAAAAACTCTCACGATATAGCCCTCGTGTTCAAACTTTTTTGGCTGGTTGCTTTCCTCAAAAAGCACCCTGTATCCGTCCACCTTGTATTCGTAGCTGGTATGGGTAGAGCTTTTTGGGTCAACAAAGACTATAAAGTAGTCTTTTCCTCTACAAAGCCAAAAGATAAAGTCTGGCTTAAACTTCCTAATGGAATTAGTTTGTGGGTCATAATATGGTATGTAAACCTCGTCGTATTTTTCGTCCAGTTTGCTGAAAAACCACCAGTCAAAATCTTTGAACTTGTTGTTTTGTTCTTGCAGATAGTTTTCTAACTGGTTGATAAACTCTATCTCGCTCCGCACCTTTATTATGTTGCTAATGTATTCTACCTTCTTTTCTTCGTCAGATACCAACACCGGCAGGTAGTAGTGTTCCGCAATGTATTTTATGTGAAGCTTTGAGTTTTCATGCTCAAATGTTTTGGCTTTTTCAGCTTCTTTCTGATTTTTTGACAACTTTTGTGGATAATCTTTCATAATCTCAATTTTTTCCTTTAGCTCCTTCAACTTTTGTAGGTCTTCTATGTATACCGCTATTTTCTTAAAGTGTTTTATCTCTTCTTCTTCTTTTGAAAGTTGCTTAAATCTGCAAAACTCCTCTGGAATTACGGATAAATAGTTTAAAACCTGCGTTACCATAAAGTCTATGTCTTTAAACTTCTTTGCCTTCTCGTCTTCTCTGTAATACTCTCCTATGTTATCAAAGGTCTTCCTGAATATCTGAAGCGTTTTAGGCTCTGTCTTATAAGTAAAAAGTAAGATTCTATCGTCCTGCATGTAGTTGACGTAATTTTCCAAAAGCTTAAGGTCATCTGGGTGTAAGGTAAACTTTGCTCCTTTTCTCTGTTCCCATAAAGGCTGCGCAGATTTTTTATACACAGGTATAAGCAGTTTGTGGTTTTCTAAATTTTGGTTTTTTGAAAGTTCTATATTTTCCCCCCTTTTTTCCTTCTTTAGCTCTTCTACTACTATCCTCAGGGCTTCCTTGTTTGTTCCAAGCACGAAAAGGGTTTCCAAGGGCTTGACATACTCCTTTATTTCTTCGTATAGTTCAATGTCTACCTGTTTGTTGTTGTATAGTGATAAGAGTCTTTTTCTTTGGTTTTCTATGGGCTGAACCCTTATGCCTCTGCCTATGGATTGAAGCACAAACTTTTTTGCGTTCTCCCGAGTGCCTATGTTTATAAAGCATATTATGTTAGGTCTGTTGGAGTCCCATCCTTCGTAAAAGCTCCTTGAGCCTATTAAGATGTTTACCGGTGAGTCTATGTGATTTAGCCTCTCAAAAAAGCTCTCTTCTTCAAACTGGTGGTTTACTTCAAGCTTTTTCAGCTCTTCCTCTAACCACCTTGGCATTTCTCCCGTTTTGCTAAGTGCAAAGTATGTGTCCGCAGACTTGAGTTTAAAAAGCACTTCTTTTTTGTTGGAGGGTCTGTAGGATACTTCTACATTGCCTGGCTTTTGTGCGTTGTAAACATAAAGGAGTATTTCCTCGTATCCTATGCTTTCCATAAAATCTCTGTTTAAACTAAAACTCTCTCCTCCATAGACATACTCTGGAGAGCTTGAAAGCTCTTCTATTAGCTCCTGCTTTGCCTTTTGCAGGAGCTCTTCTTCCGGCTCGCCCTTTCCTATTCTTACCATTTCTCTGAAGAAAAGCTCCAGGTCTGACTCTCTTTCGCTAACAGAGTTTACCAATACCATAAGCAGAGGGTTGTGGTAGAGCTTTTTGTCTACAGCCTTTACTTTCTCATAGAAAAGCTTTGTGTATGTAAGCAATAAAAGAGCCTTTAAAACTGCCTTTTGTTTTGCGGAGTTGTCAAAGTCTTCTCTGTCTCTAAAAGCCTTCAAGTCTTGCTCTAAAAGTAAAACTTGTTTGCCGTAGCCGTCAGACACAAAGCTTGAAAGGTTGTATTCGTAGCCCGTGGTTAGTATATCCCGTGGCTCCGTAAAAGTTGCAGAGAAGTTAAACAAAAAGCCGTTTTTTGCAAGGATGGAATATATGTGCTGTCTTTTTGACTCTTCTTTGTCTCCCTTGTGAGCCTCGTCAAGTATTAAATACCACTTGCCATCCTCAAGATAGTTTCTAAAGTCTATTATCTTCTCCTTTTGGCTATCACCTATATTGTCAGCCCTGTAGTAAAAGACTGGCTTTCCAAATATGTCTGGAAACCTTTTCTCTTTAGGATACTCTTTTAGCTCTCTTATGCTTATAGGTTTGTCAGTAAATTGGTTAAATTCTGTAAAGTGTCTCTTAAACTGTTCTATGAGGTCATCCCTGTGAGTCAAAAATAGGATGTTTCTTTGAGGAATTAGCCCTTTTTCCATTAAGTTTCTAAGAATTTCTATTAGCTTTATGATTATCAAAGTCTTTCCAGAGCCAGTTGCCATCCAAAAGTTCATGCGATTTATGTAGTGATAAAAAGGAATTTTTCCGTCTATGGCCTCAAAGTGTGCTGTAAGCAGTTTGTTTATGGTTGCTCTTCTCCCTTCAAGGCTTATGTCAAGGTTTTGAGTAAGCCCGTTTTCCACATACCACCTATAAAGTTCTTGCTTGTCCGCCCTTAAGTCCTCGTAATACTTCCAAAGCATCTTTATTGCATTTTTTAGTGCCTCCTGCTGGTAGTCCCATAGGCTTTTTCTATACGAAAACCTTTCAAGGTCTGCTATATTAGCCCACTCCGATGGCAAGCTCTGAAAGTCTATGTCTCTAAGCATGTTCTGTAAAAGTGTCTTCATGGCTACCACCAGATTAATGGTTTTATAAGACTATAGTCAATATCTTTATCTTTCAGGTTTATCTTCGTTCCATCCTCAAACTCTACACGCTCAGGGTTAATTTTTTTGATGTATTTTCCCAGCAAGTTGGACAAGGTCTCCGGCAGGTCTATCTCTTCGTAGAGCTTACTGAGGTCTATTTTTACCTTGTTATTCTCGTAATCCAGCTCCACAGATTTTAAGAGCTTTTCATCCTTCATAAATATGTATTGACTAAATGGGTCTTTGTATGGGTTTTTAAAGAGGTCTGAGTCTTTGTAAACCGCTTTTTTTAGTGTATCCTCGTATTGCTCAAGCTCGTAATACTTGAAAAAGCCCCCCGCTCTGTCCTTGTTGTAGTTTTGCTTTACATCCTCATCCTTTGAAATTCCGCTTTTATCATAAGCTAAAACCTTTTTCATCCTTGGCAGAACTATAGTGTAAAAATGCTCTCCCATTTCAATTCCTATCCACTTTCTCCTTAGCTTATGTGCTACCGCACAGGTAGTGCCAGAACCAAGGAAAAAGTCCATGACTATGTCTCCTTGGTTAGATGTGGATTGGATGACTCTTTTAAGCAATGCTTCGGAGTTTTCGGTAGAGAATTGCCAGGACCTTCCGTATCCTTCTAATTCTGACCAATTGTTATGAGAAACCCTCTTTGAGGGTGCTACCCAATATTTTAATGAGTTCCCCTCTTTTTTAATAAAGTTAAGTTTTTTTCCTGTTTTTTCCCAATATTCTTCCAGACTAATATTTTCTTTTTCCGAGACTTTTAAAAATTTTTCGTAATTTTTAATTGCTTCCTCGGCTACATCTTTGCGCCACATCCAACTACATCCTTTTTCAGGAATAATTCCCAAAAGTTCATATCTAT
>JANWYC010000137.1 GCA_025057245.1 Aquificaceae bacterium
TGGCTTCAAAACTCTTCAAACTTGCCAGAAAATACGCAGAGCTTATTGAATAAAGCTTTCAAGTAGTTTCTTCTGCACTCTGATTATGAACCTCCTTATGGGTTAACTTCATCTTCAGACTTTACTAAATACTTCATTCCCAGCCTAACCACCTGACGTTCTATGCTAATGTTTCTTATCTCCGCATTGAGACTTACGGCTCCTTCTAAAGGTAGTTTTACATGGATGAAACTTCCAGTCTCTTAAAGTCCTCTACTGTATATGTTTCTTCTTCTATTTGTCCAGAAAACTTTGTCAGAAAATCTTCTTATCCTTTGTGTTCTTGCTCTGTTTGTGTTTGCTACTGGCAGTATTGTGCCATCTATTATAAGCTTTACCTTTTTGCCATACGCCGAGTGAGAAATCGCAAGAGCGTAGTCTAATGCACGAAGACAGACCAAAATTCTGAAGCGCCTGAATGTCAATGAAAAAGAGTACTTTTGGGCATAGAAGTTTGACGTGGTTTTGCCCGTCCAAGAAATGCTATAGAGTTTGAGTTTGTCTTTACGAAAGGCCACAAAACCCTTGCGAACTGGGAGTGAGAGACACCGCAATGTGATTTCAGAAAACCGCGGAGCAATTACTACCTATTACAAAACTTCGTGAAGCTAAGAAGAGTTCTCCAACCTGCCCCCAGCCTATTCTATACTATATATCTTATGGAATACAGACCGCAGGAGATAGAAAACAAGTGGCAAAAGGTGTGGGAAGAGCTTTCCCTTTTTGAGGCAAGGGAAGAGGGTAGAAAGGTCTATGTATTGGAGATGTTTCCTTATCCTTCTGGGCGTATTCACATGGGTCATGTGAGAAATTACACCATAGGGGATGCCATAGCTCGGTTTTTAAGGTTCAAAGGCTACAGCCTACTTCATCCTATGGGGTGGGATGCCTTCGGGTTGCCCGCGGAGAACGCAGCCATAAAGCAAGGTGTTCATCCTGCTAACTGGACTTACGAGAATATAGCCTACATGAAAAAACAGCTAAAGAGCCTTGGGTTTTCCTACGACTGGAAGAGAGAGATAGCTACCTGCGACCCTGAATACTACCGATGGAATCAGTGGATATTCTTAAAGTTTATGGAACATGGTCTGGCGTACAGAAAGTCTGCGGAGGTCAATTGGTGTCCCAACGACCAAACGGTTCTTGCTAACGAGCAGGTTATAGAAGGACGGTGTTGGCGGTGTAGCACGCCCATAGTAAGAAGGGAAGTGCCTTCTTGGTATTTAAAGATTACCGCTTACGCAGAGAGGCTTTTAGAAGACCTTAAAGAGCTTGAGGGAAGATGGCCCGAAAGAGTTATAGCCCAGCAGAGGAACTGGATAGGGAAGTCTGAAGGTGCGTTGCTAAAATTCTCTGTAGATGATATTACCATAGAAGTCTTTACGACGCGACCAGACACAGTTTTTGGTGCTACCTTTGTTGTTCTTGCACCAGAGCATCCCTTAACCCTTGAACTGGCAAAGAGAGGTGGAAATTACGAGCAAGTTAACGCCTTCGTAAACAGAATGAGGCAGAAGTCCACAAGGGAGAGAGGAACCGAGGAAGAGAAAGAAGGTGTTTTCCTTGGAGTTTACGCCACGAACCCAGCCACTGGTGAGAAAGTCCCCGTCTGGAGTGCCAACTACGTGCTTTACGAGTACGGCACTGGAGCTATTATGTGCGTTCCCGCTCACGACCAAAGGGACTACGAGTTTGCAATAAAATACCACCTTCCTATTAGGTATGTAATAAAACCCTTTGAAGGCGAGCCACCAAAAGGTAGGGCTTACGAAGATGCAGGTGTCTTAATAAACTCTGGTGCTTTCAACGGTATACCTTCCTTAGAGGCAAAGAGAGCCATAACCCAATGGCTAAAGGAGAAGGGTTTGGGGGAGTTTAAAGTAACTTACAGGCTTAGAGATTGGAACGTTTCTCGTCAGAGATACTGGGGCACGCCTATACCAGTGGTTCACTGTCCCAATTGTGGTATAGTCCCCGTGCCAGAGAAAGAGCTCCCAGTAGTTCTACCAGAAAAGGTGGATATAACCGGTCATGGAAACCCGCTGGAGAACGTGCCAGAGTTTGTAAACACCACATGTCCCAAGTGTGGTTCTCCCGCAAAGAGAGAAACAGATACTATGGATACCTTTTTTGACTCCAGCTGGTATTTTCTCAGGTTTTGCGACCCTAAGAACGACCGCATGCCTTTCTCACCACAGAGGGTAGAGTTTTGGATGCCAGTGGACTTTTACATAGGTGGTATAGAACACGCAGTTTTACACCTTCTGTATGCGCGATTTTTCCAAAAGTTTCTATACGACCTAGGTCTTGTCAAGGACAAAGAGCCTTTTCTGAGGTTGATAACTCAAGGCATGGTTCTCAAGAGGTGGGTCAGCGTAGAAGCCTATCTTAAGTATCTTGAGGAGAAATACCAAACAAAAGACCTGCAAGAAGCACCGCTGGAAGAGTTAAGAAGACTCGTGAAAGAGGACATAAAATCCCTATCTAAGAGAGGCAAAGAGTAGTATCAAGGAGCAGAATAAGGCGGGAATTTGAAAAGCCCAAAAACTGAAGAGCTTAAGGTAAGCAAAGTGTGGACTAAGGTATAGAAGAAAAAGCCCACATAGGTTGTCAAGGAAGGAAAAGAGAAATAAAAGTAGCGTAAAGGAAACAGTTTTTCTCCTATCAATACCCGCAAAGGGTAGCAAGTGAGCTAAAGCAAAGGAGTATATAGACATAGCCAAAAGGTGAGGATAGAAAACTTTAAAAAAGCCTTCAAAACTTTTTCTCTTTATGAAAAGCTCAGGATTTCCAAGAAAGTAGTCTTTTACACCCTGCACGCTAAAGCCCATTTTTGCGTAAAAATTCAAAAAGTTGGAAAGAACAAAAAGGAGCGAAAAAACTGAAAACACAAGCACAGAAAGCTTTAAAGTTCCATTTTTAGGCGTTTTAGAGTTTTTATCCCACAGAAGACGAAGGAGTATAAGAAGCCAGAGAAAGATAAAGGCTATCTGGTAAAGTAAGAAGAACAGAAGCTTTAGAAAAGCGGAGGTAGGACCGATTAGCAATACAAGGAAGTCAGAAGATAGGTAAACAAGAGCAAGAAGGCTCACAGAAAAAGTCAGGGCTAATTTTAAACCTTGAGACCAACCGCAAAGGTTTAGAAGTGAAAGAAGCATCACAAGAACCATACCATGTAGGAAAATACCCACATGAAAGTCTTCAGATATTTGAGCCATTGAAACCTTTTCAGAGAGCTCTGGGTCCACAAAGAAGTAAGACTTAACACTTTCTAAAGAAAAGCCATACTTGGAATAAAAGTGCAGGAAAGAAGTCAGCCAGAAAAGGAAGGAAAAAAGCATAAAGAAAAGCACTCCGAAAAAGAGAGCCTTGTTTTTCTTTATGTCCGCAGATACGAAGAACCTCATCTTTTGGAAAAGAGGACATGCCAGAGGGCAAGCACCTTGCGTGCGTTGTCAGTTATAGCCCTTGCGGTAAGGGTAGCACCAGTCATGTTAGGTATGTCCTTTCTGAGCCTTATCTGGTCTTTGTCCAAGTGCTTACCCGCAAACAGCTTTAGCCAGCGGTCTTCTGGCAAGTATTCCAAAGGCTCTTGAAAAGCCAACACTTCTACCACATCAAGCTTACCCTCTGGCGTTATGGTGTACAGGATTACCTCAGGATGCGTCCTGACCCTGTGAATGTCCACGTAGCCGTAAGCTACCACCTGACCACCTTTTTTGACTATATACCAAGAAGCCAGCCTCGTATCCATCTTAACTCCAGACAGCTTGTAAACCTCTTCCACCTGCTCCTTTGTAAGGGTTATGTTTCTTATCTCCATTTGTGAACCTGGATATATTGCGGAGAGAGCCTGTTCAGGCTTTTTAAACTCTTTTGCGGTCAGAGAAGCATAGCTAAGT
>JANWYC010000138.1 GCA_025057245.1 Aquificaceae bacterium
CAATCCTTTGGCGGTGGGTTTTCTTTGTAAAAATTACACCTTTCTACGAAAAGCTTTGCGGTTTTGTCCTCTGGTCTTAGCTCAAGCACTGCTTTGTAAAGCTCTGTAGCCCCGTCCCAATTTCTTTTCAGGTATTCTTCAAAGGCTTGGTTGCAAAGCTGAGCTAATTTTCTGTTCTCTTCTGTGTCTTCCATCGCCTGATATATGGAAACAGCCTCCCTTTTACCCTTTACCCTAACCATGTCAAGTCTTCTAAGAACAAAACCCTCTCCCAAACCTTTAGCGGTATTCTCCGAAAGAACTATGTCCACTCCGTAAAACTTGGTCAATCCCTCAAGCCTTGAGGCAAGGTTCACGCCGTCCCCTATAACGGTATAGTCCAACCTTTTCTTTGAACCTATATTTCCCAAAACTACCCTGTCCGTGTTTATACCAAAGCCTACCTTTATGGGTGGTAGTCCCTTTTCAGAGAGTTTTTTGTTTACGCTTTCAAGTATTTTCAGCATTTTAATAGCGGTGCTTACCGCTCTGACTCTATGGTCTCTATACCTTATGGGCGCACCCCAAAAAGCTAATATGGCGTCCCCTATAAACTTATCTACCGTCCCCCCACTTTCAAAAATAAGGTCAACCACTTGGTCAAAATAAGTGTTAAGCATATCCACAACCCTCTCTGGCGTCAGGGTCTCTGAAATGTCCGTAAAGCCTCTTATGTCTGAGAACATTATGGTAAGCTCTACCTCCACTCCCTTCTCAGCCAGCAAAACTTCCTCTCCCTTAGAGAGCACGTCCGCAAGAACCGCAGAAGAGACATACCTTCCCAGAGTGTTTTTTATTCTTCTCTTCTCCCTTTCTTCAGAGAGACCCACATAGAAAAGACCCATAAAGAACCCCAAGAGCCCTGCAGAACTGGGATAGGTAAGGTCAAGCACAAGGTTAAACTTAAAAGCTGTAAAACATACAACAAAGTAAATAACCAACAGGAACACGGAAAGAAAAACTCTAAGAGGCAGACCACGCCTCAGTAGCATAAACTTAACCACCAAAAGGCTTAGCACACCAGAGGTCAAGTATTGAACCCAGTCCTGTGCAAATATAAGGAAGTCTTTCTTTATCAGGTTTGAGTATATGGATGCGTGCAAAAAGACGCCCGGCGTCGTAGGTGACATGGGCGTTTTTTTAAGGTCTTCTACACCAACCGCACTAGCGCCCACAAAAACAACCCTATCCCTGAACTCCTCTGGGTTTATCAAAAGGTCTTTAAAGTTTCCCATTTTTATCTGGCGCATGGAATGTATAACACCGCTCACAGAATAAGCGTCAAACTTTCCATACATTTTCACCGCATAGTATCCATCGTAATAAGGCACGCTAAGCTTACCTTCTGGCAAGTATAGGTTAAGCCTGTTGCCCTCTTCTATTGCCCTTACGCTCCCGTTAGCGTCTATAAACACAGAGAGAGACATGGAAGGATAAGCCTTTCCATCGTAAACTCTAAATAGAGGTGTTCTTCTGTAAGTGCCGTCAGGGTCTGGTGCAAACTCTACCACACCTATGCCCTTGGTAGACTGATATAACTCTCTATAAGGCAGAGCATAATTGTTTGTTATGTATGGCTTTTTTAGATAAACCTCCTTTAAGGCGTATCTCTTAACGAAGTCCTCTGGGAGTGGTCTGTTAAGAAGGTTTTTGTTCTTTTCATCTTCCACATCAATGAAAAGGTGCACTGCGTGGAACACTCTACCGTTTTCCTTTGTCTTCTCCACAAGGGCAAGGTCCTCTTCTGGAGTTGACCTTTCTGTAAAGAGCACGTCGTATACCACAGCCCTCGCACCGCCTATGCTAAGAAACTCTAAAATCTCACCATGGATTGACCGTGGCCAGGGCCACCTTCCTACTATAGGGTCAAGTGTTTTCAGGCTCGCTTCGTCTATAAGAAGAACTGCTACTTCCCTTGGCGCTTCTGTGTTGCTAAAAGCCCACTTCATCCTATAGTCATACATCATGTCTTCAAAAGGCTTAAGAGCTCCGGTGAGCTTGAAAAACGTAGCTAAGACAAAAGATGCCAACCACAGAAGAAGTAAGAGTTTAAACCTTTTTTTCATAGGTCTATTAACATTTTACAAACTATCGCTATAATAGTTCAAAAAACTCTTAAAAAACCGCAAGGAATTTATTAGACGATATGAATGGGAAGTGCTTTGCTCAAGATTGTTCTCTAAAGCTTTACTTCCAGCTACCTGAGAAGCTGAATGTGAATCTGTAAGAAGTCGCAGAACCTACATGAACCAAAGACAAAGGTTTTGTTAGACAACTGTATATTAAACACATAAGCAAGCCTTTCATTTTTGCTAAGTCTAAAGAAGCCTAATGCTTGGCTACTTCAAAATTTGAGCATGATTTTACAAAAGCATACAAAACTCCTATAAGCCAAAGACGAGAGACTTTTTAAGCAATTATTATGTTAGACACATCATTTCCTTTTTAACTCGTAAATGTTTTATAAACTAAGACTCAAACTCGCTTTGTCTTGAAAATATTCTTTGAAGCTTGATATTCAAGCATTTCATAACTTGAACCTGTATTTATAAATAGTCATGAAACTCTTGTAAGTTAAAGCTGAGATGCTTATTTAGATATTAGACAGGGCACTAAGAGATTACTTCTAAAAGTTTGTCTATTTCTTGTTTTGTTCTCCTCTCGGTAACTGCCACCAGAAGTGTATCTTTGTATTGGAAACTATCCAGAGGCACTCCAAAGAGAAAACCACTGTTTAAAGCCTTCTCGTATAGCTCCTTAGCCCTTACATGTTTTAAGGGAAACTCCCACAGATGCTTACCAGTGTATATCTCCTCAAAACCAAGCTCAAGAAGACGCTTTTTGAGATACATACCCTTGGAAAGACTCTGAATTGCCACTTCTCTCATGCCATTCTTTCCAAGAAGAACCATGTATAGTAAGTTGGCAAGAGCTATAAGGTTTTGGTTGGTGCATATGTTGGATGTAGCCTTTTCTCTCCGTATGTGCTGTTCTCTGGTTTGCAGAACCAACGTAAAAGCCCGCCTACCTTCCATGTCCTCCGCCATGCCTACAAGCCTTCCTGGCATCTTCCTCACGTGCTCCATTCTTGTGGAAAAGAAGCCTGCATACGGTCCACCAAAGTTCACCTGCACGCCCATTTGCTGTCCTTCTCCTACCACTATGTCTGCGCCAAAGTTACCCGGTGGTTCAAGGATGCTTAAGGCTACAGGGTCTGCAACCACTATGAGGGGAGTTTCATACTTTTTAGAAACCTCCGAAACATCCCTCAAAGGTTCTACAAAGCCTAAGAAGTTAGGATACTGCACCGCAACGGCGTGAGCTTCTCCATCTTTTATAAGTTTCTCAAGCCTTTCAACATCCGTATAGCCTTGCTCCGTAAGAGGACATAAGGCAAGCTCATCATTGCGACCAAGAAGGTAGGTTTTTACCACCTGTCTGTAAAAAGGATGCACGCCCTCAGACAGCACAACCCTTTTGCCCTTACCCTTTATAGCTATCGCCATTAGAACTGCCTCCGCAAGGGCTGAACCACCGTCATAAAGGCTGGCGTTAGCCACCTCCATTCCAGTGAGCTGACATATTAACGTTTGGTATTCAAATATAGCCTGAAGCGTTCCCTGAGAAGCCTCTGGTTGGTAAGGTGTGTAAGCGGTTAGGAATTCACCTCTGCTCAAAATCTGCCATATGGCGGAAGGAATTATCCTATCGTAAGCACCGAACCCAGCAAAACAGACAAGCCTTCCGTTTAGACCGCCTAATTCTCTGAAGTATCTTCTTAGCTCTTCCTCGCTCTTTCCCTTTGGTAGCTCAGGCTCAGATAACAGCGAAGAGTCTATGTGAGAGAAGAGTTCCT
>JANWYC010000139.1 GCA_025057245.1 Aquificaceae bacterium
TAGGCGTAGGGATGTTTTAGCTTCCTCGCATAAAAAATTTCAATCAACTACGGCTAAAATTTAGGTCAACTGCGAGTAGCCTTACTTTTTATGTAGTCTAAGACGCGTGTTGGATCGGCGGATGGGTCCACACCCCTGTAGATTTTCTCTACCTTTAGTTCAGGGTTTAAAAGCACAGTGTCCCTTGAACAAAAACCGGCTATTAACGTTACTCCGTAGGCTTTTGCTACGCTACCTTTTGGGTCAGATAGGAATTCCACCGTGAGCCCGTATTTCTCTCTAAACTTCTTTATGCTATCAACGCTATCTGTGCTAATACCAAACACTTTAACTTTTAGCTTTTCAAACTCTGGCATCAGTTTGGTGTATTCCTTAGCTTGAGTGGTGCAGCCCGGTGTGTCCGCTTTTGGATAGAAATACAGCACTACCCACCTGCCCCTGTAGTCTGAAAGTCTTACCACATTGCCGTCGTGGTTTTTCAGTGTAAAAACGTAACCCGCTTGCCCTTCTTGTATGGAACCTCCTGCCTGAGCTATACCTAACAAGGTTAGAAGTTTTATAAGTATTTCCTTCATGCTACCACCTCCAAAAAGAGTAGACTATAAGTATCACACCAACGGACAGAGGAATAAAACCTATATAAAACCAAAAAGTGGCAGAACCTATCACCAAAAGAATACCCCCAAGCTCGAGGAGCTCCTTGTGGTATACCCTTGCCAAGGCAGTATAGCAAAGGGACTGAAGATACAGCCCAAAGCCAGATAGGAGAGAAGTTAGCAAAAGTCTGGTTATGTTAAAACTGTAGTTATCAAGTGTATACTTTGCCCACATACCACCAAGAATAGCAAGCAGTAAACCAAAGGTAAAGATGCTTTTTCTATCTTCCAGATATGCAAGGTTCAGCAGTCTTGAAACTCCGTACCACAAAGCAACCCCTCCAAGAATGGCAAAAAAGTAGTGTACACCGCCGAGTGGTAGTATTAGAGAACCTGCCATTGCATAAGTTTGAGGTTCTACTCCAAAACGCTCTTTATTGTCCCGCATCTGTAGTTAAAGATATGGCTTGAAGGAAATATTATCAACCCCTTAGGAAGTGCTGTTTATACGAATAAATAACATCCTCACCATAAGAGTTCAAGCGAAAACCTTGCATATCAGATAATTTTCAAACATTGCCTTCCTGTCCGATTAGCTTCTTCTTGCCCTTGCCGGCGTAAAGTTTCAGCTCTGGTCTTGTTATAGCAAGGTCTCCTTCTGGCACATCCTTTGTAATCACAGAACCACCCGCCACAAAGGAATAGCTCCCCAGCTTTACAGGAGCTACGATTAGAGAATTACTGCCTATAAATGCACCTTTGCCTACGTAGCTTTGATGCTTTCTCTTGCCGTCAAAGTTGGCAAACACCACGCCCGCCCCCACGTTTGCTCCCTCTTCTATAACCGCATCCCCTATGTAGCTCAGATGCTTCGCCTTCACATCCTTCTCCAAAGAAGACTTTTTAACCTCCACAAAGTTACCCACGTGGCTTTCAGGACCTATGTAGCTACCCTCCCTCACATGGGCAAAAGGACCAACCACCGCACTCGAACCTATGCGCGAGTTTCTTACCACGGAGTAAGGCTCTATTAACGCCCCCTCTTCCACCGTAGAGTTTTCCACAATACTACCACTGCCTACCACTACACCTTTACCTACTTTGGTATTGCCTCTGAGCATAACATGTGGGTATATCTCCACATCACCTTCAAGCACCACCTCAGGTTCTATCCACACGCTCTCTGGTTGATGGATTGTGTTTCCCTTCTCCGCCCAGCTCTGAACTATTCTAAGCCTTATTACGTTCTCCGATACAGCCAGCTCCCAACGTGTGTTGACGCCTAACACTTCTACCGGGTCTTCAGCCATAAAGCTTCTAACTACGTATCCCGAGACGTGCATAAGGCTAAAGACCTCTGTTAGGTAAAGCTCACCCGTGTGAGAACTTGGCTTTACTTCCTTAAGCGTCTGAAAGAGATGCGGACAGTAAAACATGTATAGACCGCCGTTTACCTCACTTATCATCCTCTCCTCTGGACTTGCATCCTTCTCTTCAACCACCCTGACCACGTTACCTTCCGAGTTTTTTACCACCCTGCCGTAGCCCGTGGGGTCCGGTAGTTGTGCGGACAGCAACAAAGCGCTTAGTCTTTTACCTTCGTATTCCTCCACCAAGTGTAAGTATCTTTGCATGTTTTTCACAGTCTGTGGTTTTACCAAGGGTGCATCACCGTTTATTACCAGAAGATAGCCTTCGTAGTCTTTCCAAAAGTCCATGGCGGATAGCACCGCATCGCCAGTTCCACCTTTTGGGTTTGACTGACGATAGTATATGTAGTCTTCTCCAAAGTAGGACCTTATTTCTTCCTCCCTATATCCTACCACAAGGGCTATGTCTGGAATGTTAAGCTCTTTTAGAAGTCTAAGAACATACCATAGCATAGGCTTGCCGAGGATAGGGTGCATAACCTTGGGCTTTTCACTTTTGAATCGCGTTCCCATGCCTGCGGATAGCACTAAAGCTTTCATAGAAATCATTTTATCATCTCATCCCCTACCCGCATCCCTGGCAACACCCCTTTTTGAGTTTTGGATGAACTCCACCAGCTTTCTTATCTCTTCATACTGACCGTATTCTTCAAGAAGTATTTTTATAGCCTCTTGCTTTAGCATGCCACTTCTAAACAAGAGTTTGTATGCCCTTTTCAGAACGGTAATAAATTCCTTTGAAAAACCCCTTCTCTCCAGCCCCACAGTGTTTATGCCGTAAAGGTGCGCATGCTGACCAGACGCTCTTACGAAGGGTGGTATGTCAAGGGAAACACCAGAAATACCCCCCACCATGGCGTAAGCTCCCACCCTCGCCCACTGATGCACTGCGGAGAGACCTCCGATAAAAGCGTACTCGCCCACTTCCACATGACCACCCAGAGTGGCACAGTTAGCCATTATCACACCCTTTCTGACGATGCAATCGTGAGCTACATGAGAGTAAGCCATAAGCATAACCCCGTCTTCCACCACCGTCTTCATGTTGCCTATGGCAGTGCCCCTATGAATGGTAACATACTCTCTTATAATAACGCCGTTACCTATGATGACTTGACTCTCTTCGCCCGCATACTTAAGGTGTTGAGGCTCTTCTCCTATAATCGCACCGTCAAAAATCCTACACCCTTCGCCTATACTGGTCTTGCCCTTTATGCTTACCCTTGCACCTATCTTAGTGCCAGCTCCTATAAAAACCTCTCCTTCTACCACAGTGTATGGACCTATCTCCACATCCTCCCCCAGCTCCACCTTTTCGGATATTACCGCAGTTGGGTGAATCTTTGGCATTCTATCCCTCCTTTAAAATATGCAGTCTTAGCATTTCTAAAGCCCACTGGGTAGCCATAAAACGGTTTTCGTTCCTACTACCATTGAAAGTAAACTTCCTTACCGCGACTTCCTCACCGTTGGCAAGCGCTATGTAGGTCAAACCTTGAGGCTTTTGAGGACTACCGCCTGGACCAGACACACCGCTTATGGCAATAGCTATATCCGCACTGGTGCGTTTGAGAGCTCCCACAGCCATCTGTTTACACACCTCTTCAGACACTGCTCCGTACGTTTTTATAGCTTCCTCTTCCACACCTAAGAGCCTTACCTTCAGGTCATTGGAGTAGACCACAAACCCACCCATAAAGTAAGCGGAAGAGCCTGGAACGTTAACAATTCTTGCGGATAATAGTCCACCAGTGCAACTCTCCGCAACCACCAGCTTAAGACCCTTTGCCTTTAGAAGCTCTCCCACCACCT
>JANWYC010000013.1 GCA_025057245.1 Aquificaceae bacterium
TGTATGACGCCGTTAGATGCTTCTATATCTGTCTTTACTATGTTAGCGTTGTCTATCTTAGCACCTCCCTTCAGTGTTATAGTAGCCTGCTGACCCTGAACCGTCTTGACTTTCTGACCATCCTTTAGGTTCCTTGAATAAACCTTACCTTCTACTACGTGGTAAAGCAGAACTTTCCTCAAGGCTTCCTTGTCCTTTAGAAGGGCATCCAGCCTGTCCTTTGGTATCTTGTTGAAGGCTTCATCTGTAGGTGCAAAGACTGTATAACAGCACTTATTGGCTAAGGTATCTTCCAGCCCAGCTTCTTTGACTGCGGTGAGAAGGGTCTTGAACTTTCCAGCTTGCTGTGCGGTTTGGACTATGTTAGGCTTGGCACCTGCTTTCTGTCCACCCTTCTCGTGCATACTGGCTACTGCAAGCCCAAGAGCGAAAGAAAAAACCGCTGTGCCCAACAGGGCTTTTTTGAAAAGAAGTTTTGCAAGCATGTTTTTACCTCCTTGGGTTTTGCTTTTAAGATAGGTCACGTGAGAAGGATTCTATAGTTCATAGTTTACTGTACAACTTGAACTTTTTACACTTCGTTACCCGTAGACCAGTTTCTTGCACTTTATTAGCATGCTTACCATATGCATAAGTGTTATAGCCATGCCATGTCTAATATCCAACTGTCTAATAAGTTCTTTTCCTCTGACTTGTGTGGGGACCTGTGAACTTTTATAAAGTTAGGATCAAATTATGAAATAGCCGAGTATAAAGCCTTATAGAGTGTTTTTGAACACGGCACATTATAATTCTTCCAGCCCTCTTCGTGGCGTAGCGTTGTCTCATAAATGTTGTATGCCCGTCGGACAATTCCCAAACACTCTCACTAGTCTTATTGATTTTTCTTTTAACTTTGTCTATAATAAACCAATGGCTATGTGGGTTAGTGTAAAACCTAATGCCGCATAGCTATAGTAGTTTTGCAGGATTTGTCCTTTGTGGGGCAAATAGGGAGGTTTATCTTCCCTACACCTGCAAAACTTGTCCTTATGGTGAATAAATAACTGTAAGGGCAGGAGCTATGCTTTTACGCTTAGACAAACTACAGGAGGCTAAAAGTGGCAAACATAGTGGTCACACCAATAACCTTTAAGCCTGTTTACGAGCTGGATGCGGAGATAGTGGAGCGTAAGGGAATAGGACATCCAGACACCATCTGTGATTACCTTGCAGAAAACCTTTCTAAAGAGCTATGCAATTGGTATATAAAAGAATACGGTGCGGTGATGCACCATAACGTGGACAAGGCTCTTTTAGTTGGCGGTGTGGCAAGGGCAGAGTTCGGCGGTGGTGAAGTGACAGAACCTATAGAGATATATCTGGTAGGAAGGGCTATTTTGGAAAAGGAAGGTAAGAAGCTCGACGCTCATGCGCTCGCACTGGAGAGTGCAAAGGAATGGCTAAAGGCAAACCTGAAAAACATTGATGCGGAAAAACATATAAGGATACATACAAAAATAAAACCCGGAAGCAAGGACCTGGTAGAACTCTTTGAAAGATTTCAGAAAAAGGGCGAAGTCCCATTAGCTAATGACACTTCCTTTGGAGTAGGTTATGCTCCTTTAGACTCTTTGGAGAGAGCGGTTTTTGAAGCGGAAAGGTTTTTAAACTCGGAAGCTATGAAGAAGGAGCATCCAGAGATAGGCGAAGATATAAAGGTTATGGGTGTGCGTGTGGGTGAAAGGTTCAGACTAACCGTGGCTTTGGCTTTTGTAGGAAAATACATAAAAGACTTGGAGGATTACTTTAACAAAAAGGCACAAATCCACAAAAAACTAAAGGAAAGAGTGGAAAACCTTATAGGTAAAGAGGTAGAGGTATTTATAAACACCGCAGATAGCAGGGAAGAGGGCTCTGTTTACATAACCGTCACTGGCACCTCCGCAGAGCAGGGTGACGATGGGCAAGTGGGTAGGGGTAATAGGATTAACGGTCTTATAACACCATACAGACCTATGAGTTTAGAGGCAGCGGCAGGCAAGAACCCTATATCTCACATAGGAAAGATATACAACCGCGTGGCTAACCTGATAGCTCAAAGAGTAGTGGAAGAGATAGAAGAGGTGGAAGAAGCTTATTGCTACATAGTTTCTCAGATAGGAAAACCCATAAACGAGCCTCAGGTGCTGGATGTTAGCGTAAGGAGCAGGGTGGAGCTTAAAGTGGTTCAAGATGTGGTTAAAAGAATAGCTCAGGAAGAGCTGGAAAAGATGCCAGAAGTTTGGAAGGGCTTTGTAGAGGGACTGTATCCGGTAGCCTGACAAAAGTCATAAACTTTTAAAAGAAGATAAGTGGTAGAATATAGTCATGGAGTATCTTGGTATTTTAATATTCTTCTTCATAGCGGTTTTTGTCGGCTTAGCCTTTAGCTTGCTTAACGACCTTTTAGGTCCAAAAACAAAGGAGAAGATGGAAGGTTACCCTTACGAGTGTGGTGTTCCAGTTTTTGACCCAGAAGCCAGAGGCGTATTCAAGCAAGGTTATTACCTTCTGGGTATATCTCTCATACTTTTTGACATTGAAGTGGCTTTTCTTTTTCCATGGGTGGTGGTCTTTGAGGAGGTGGGACTTTACGGACTTGTGGGGGCTCTACTTTTTATTTTCATCCTTACTCTTGGGCTTGCTTACGAGTGGAGAAAGGGAGCTCTCAGGTGGCAAATTTAAAGCTAAGGCTATAAAACAAAAAATCTATGGCTGTGTTACCTTACGAGCTTTACAAAATCCTTGAAGAGGGGCTGGGTAAAGAGAAGGCAGAGAGGGCGGAGACTATAGGTTGCGTTGTCTAAAACATTAGGTCTAACATCACACCGCAAAGGGAGTTCTACGCCGTGCCTATCATCTAACTATCTAATAAGTCTCCTGCTCTTGACCCTTAAGAGTTTTACACACTTCCGTAAAGCTAAACTAAAACTCCAAGATGATTTAGCGTAGGACATCTGATGGGCATTTTTAGATGCCTTAGTCTTGTTGTCATCCTTACTACTCACCCAGCATGTAAGAAGAATGTTTTAAATTTTTCTAAAGCGGAGAAGACAAGGCTTGTAATTTGCACACAGTAAGGGGTTATGTCTCGAAGGGTAGCAAATATACCAGAAAATGGGTAGCGTAATTTTACAGTCAAAAGCCATCAGTAAAAGACCAAACAAACTACACAACCGCTATTTGTGAGTGTGAAGCGGCGTAAGGTTTATCCTATGGGATTGGATAGCACTTTGAAGCTAAATTTTATATGCTTTCCCACATGGTCTATATGCTTCTCTTGTAATTTTCAAACATTCTCAGCCTAACTGCACGAGAAGTGGGAACTATAATGTAAAATACAAAAAGTTAGGTTGTAGGTTATGAAAAACATATACCTTCTGCGTCATGCTCAGAGCGAATACAACGAGAAAGGTATATTTCAGGGAAGGTTAGACAGCGACCTTACGCCTTTAGGCTTCGTTCAGGCAAGGCTATCCGCACAAGAGTTGTTAAACAAAAACATTGAAGTTATATACGCCTCCCCACAAAGGAGAGCATACAAAACCGCCCTTTCCATAGCGGATGTGCTTGGGCTTGAAGTGGTTGTGGACGAACGCATTAGAGAAATGTCTTTTGGTGAATATGAAGGAAGGAATTTTTGGGAGCTTAGGGAAAAGGAAGGTGAGATTTTTAGGTTATGGCTTTCTAACCCACTAAAAAATCCTCTGCCAACACAGGAAGACATGGAACACTTCAGACAGAGGGTGGAAGACTTTCTCAAAGACATCATACAGAACAACTACCAAAACATACTCGTTGTGGCTCACGGAGGAACGCTTCATGCTATGGTCTGTCTATCTTTAGGTCTTGGGCTTGAAAACCTCTGGAACGTGCATATGGACAACACGGGTATTACATTGCTGAGATACGATGCAGGGAGGTTTGAGTTAAAATACCTCAACAGGCTTTGCCATATGGAAGCTTTTTAAACAGAGCTCCACAACCAGAGAAGTCAAAAACCCTACCTCCTTCCACTACGTCTATTCTTATTACACACTTGCACACTTCCAAACCTTCTCCCCACTCCACCACTATCACGCCTTTACCCACAAATTCAGAAAGGTCTAAATCCTTTGCTCTGTAAAGGTCTACGTGTATGAGATTTCCCTTTCTGGTTGGATACTGGTTTACCAATGTAAAAGTAGGACTTCTAACCTGATAGTTTTCTAAAATACCCATACCCTTTGCTATACCCTTTACAAGTGTAGTCTTACCAGCACCAAGACCGCCCACAAGACACAGAACTTCATCGCCCGTAAGAAGACCAGCCAGAACCTCACCTAGCTTTATGGTCTCATCTTCTGAGTTGGAAAATATTTGCATAGATGTTATATTATTAAAAACTGCCATGGATTTTTATTTTTTGATAGATGTTTATGCGGACAGGCACCTTATAGATGCGTACATAATCTCCTTTAGGCTTTATGACAAGAGTTGTGTGAGAGTAGTTGAGTATGAAGGTAGGGAGTACGTGGTAGAAGTTCTTGACTGGGAAGCCTTCAAAAAAAGCGCTAAAGAGGTAGTGCTTTACGAATACGGGGATGAAATAGCCAGGTTCTCTGACATTGAAGTTGCCCTGTCTGAAGCCTACCGTATGTCATGCATAGAGGCTTCTAAAAGGATGCCAAAAGTCATAGAGCCTGCCATAGGCATAGGAAACCCTCCGCCAGAGGTGGTGGAAAAGGTGTTTCCTCTCAACTACAAACTTACACCCTTCCCAGAGAACTTGGACAGCTTTCTTGAGGAGTTGGTGAAAAACCTTGAAATAGAAAGTTTTGAATGGGAAAAGGCGGATGATGATGAAATACCTTTCTGACCTTTTAGAAGAGCTTACACCTAAGAGGATAGTAGAGGAACTGGATAAATACATAGTAGGTCAGGAACAGGCTAAGAAGGCTGTTGCCATAGCTTTGAGAAACCGCTGGAGAAGACAGAAACTGCCAGAGCACATGAGGGATGAGGTAGCCCCCAAGAACCTTATGATGATTGGTCCCACTGGTGTAGGAAAGACCGAGATAGCCAGAAGGATAGCTCAGATGATAAAAGCACCTTTTGTAAAAGTGGAAGCTACAAAGTATACAGAGGTGGGTTATGTGGGAAGGGACGTGGAATCTATGGTCAGAGAACTAGTGGAAGCATCTTACCAGATGGTAAAGCAGGAGAAGATGCAAGAGGTAAAAGAGAGGGCAAAGAGGCTAGCGGAGGATAGGCTTTTAGACTATCTGGTACCTCAACAGCTGAGTTTTGGAATGAGGGGAATACAGGATATGGGAAAAAGGGAGGAGATGAGAGAAAAGCTAAGAAGGGGCGAGCTTGACGAGAAAATCGTGGAAGTGGACGTGCAAGAAAAGGTTATGCCCCTTATAGGTATAGCTGGTCCACCGGGGCTGGAGGAGTTAGAAGAACAGCTTAAGAGTATGCTGGGCAGCTTAGGTGGAGGTAGAAAGAGGAGAAAGCTTAAGGTAAAAGAAGCGATTCAGAGTTTTGAATCTGAAGAGGCGGAGAAGCTTATAGACAGAGATGAGGTGGCGCGGGAAGCCATAAGCAGGGCGGAAAACTTTGGTATTATCTTCATAGACGAGATAGACAAAATAGCGGTCAAAACGCCCGGTCCTGGTCCTGGGGTTTCCAGAGAGGGTGTGCAGAGAGACCTACTACCCATAGTGGAGGGAACGGTGGTAAAAACCAAATACGGACCAATAAGAACAGACCACATTCTTTTTATCTCCGCGGGTGCCTTTCACATGTCAAAGCCATCAGACCTAATACCGGAGCTTCAGGGTAGGTTCCCCATAAGGGTGGAGCTAAGCCCTCTTACCAGAGAAGACTTTGAGAGGATACTTAAAGAGCCAAAAAATGCACTTACAGTTCAATACATAGAGCTTTTGAAAACGGAGGGCGTGGACTTGGAGTTCACTGAGGATGCCATAAAGGAAATAGCCCGTATAGCGGAGGAAGCTAACAACAAGATGGAGAACATAGGCGCAAGAAGGCTTCACACGGTGATGGAGAAACTGCTTGAGGACATATCCTTCAACGCTCCAGAGCTTGGTGGACAACGGATAATAGTGGATGCAAGGTTCGTAAGCGCAAAGCTGGAAGGCATAGTAAAAGACGTGGAGCTCTCTAAATACATTCTATGAGAGACCTGATAGAAAGGATTGAGGAGTTTCTTCACATACAGGAGAGGCTGGTAAACCTGCTTTTACTTTCTCAATCCCACCAGTTTAAGGTTAGCGTGAACACCGCCTTTGACATGTTGTATCATAACCTTGAGCTTCTTGAGCTTATTGAGGAACTGCTCAGTATGCCTGAGTCTTTTTACGAAGAGCAATACAGAGACTACTCGGCGAGTTTAGCTCTTGAAGCCCTAACGTGGACGGGTATTCTTCTGCCCGCTTTGGAAGATGTATGCCCAGTGTTCTTCCACGGCGTAGGTTCAAAGGAAAGGGAGCTCACGCACAGGATAAGAGTTTTAAGAAAGTCTATTGAAGAAGCATTTCATGAAGGACCGCATCACAGATTAGATGATGCTCTGGAAGAGCTCCACGACGTTTCGGAGACTCTTAGATACCTTATACATCTTGCAAGGAAGGCTTATACAAACTTGGTCTGATTTTTTATACTGCTAACAAACACCAACACTTTGGCAACAGCCCTGTAGAGCTCTGGGGGTATCTCTTCGTAGACTTCCACCTTCATAAGGGCAGAGACCAAGCCTTTATCTTCTACTACTGGGACGCCGTGCTTTTTTGCAATTTCTATGATTTTTTCCGCTAACTCTCCTGCACCCTTTGCCACTACCTGTGGTGCCTGGTCCCTGCCCTGCTCATACTTTAAAGCTACCGCCTTCCTTCTCTCTTCCATGGCTAAACCATCATAAAAAAGCCTTCGTGCATAAGGCTTGTTTTCATACTCTCCGTAAGCTTCTCTCTTTGAACCGCTTCCACTGAAAGGCTTCTTAGTTTTATGCCTTCATTCTTAAGAAGTTCTTTGAGCTTTTCTTGAGACTTTCTAAAAAGCTCCGCCCAGTAGGTTTGGTTTGTAAACAGCTTAACATCAAGCACTTTGCTATTCCTCTGCATGGTAAGTATTCCGCTTATAAAACCTTCTGTGTAGTCTAATTTGAACACTGCGGTGTATTCCTTGCCACCTTTGAACATAAGACCTCCCCTTCCGCCTTGGTAGTATACGGGCATGTAAAGGACGTTGCTATGCGTAAGGTTTATCCATTGAATTCTGTTCATAAACTCAAGTCTGTGTATAATTTGCTCCATAGATTGAGCCTTAGTTCTTTCAAACCCAACTAACCTCTCTCCTTCCTCCAAGCTTTTCTTAAAAAGCTGATAAGCTTCTTTAACATTCCTGTCTGAGCCCTCTTGTACAGCTTTAAGGAGTTCTCTAATAACTGGCTCGTCAAGACTCTGCAATTGGGCTAAAGCCTTCTCAAAGATGGGATACTTTTCCAAAGTTCCCAAACTTTGCTTTTTCAGAAGCTCTTTCAGCAAAGCTGGCAGGTCCCTTTTCTCCAAAGCATTTATAAGAGCGTTTTCCTGCGATTGTTCTAAGGTTTTGATAAGCTTCACATATTCACCGTTGCTAAGGTTTTCCAGAAATAGGTTTTTTAGGGTTTCTTTTAAGCTCTCGTGAGCGCGCACCCTATACCTTAACAACTCCAGTAGGGTTTTGTCTTCCTCCATGTGGTTTTTTTGCTCAAAGCCCAACAACTTTTGTAGGTAAGCCATTTCCTCTGCGGAGCTTTCTGGATTTGCCAGAAGTCTTAAGAGCCTACGGTACGCCTCTTCTATGCCCTTTTCTGAGCCTTCTTCCACAGCTTTTAGGAGCTCTCTTAGCACTGGCTCTTGAAAGCTTTGCACCGCTTTAAAAGCCTTTTCCAAAGCTGGAAACTCCGAGAGAATTCCTTCCCCTTGGAATCTTAAAAGTTCTTTCAAGACTCTGGGAAGGTCTTTCTGTTCTAAAGCTCTCAACAAACCTATTTGACCCATGCCTTCCAGTTTTCTAACCAAATGTTCATACTCCTGAGAGTCTATGCCTTCCAAAAACAGTCCTTTTATAACATCTTCCAGCCCTTGTTTGGTAGAGCGCTCCCTTTTTATTAGCTTCCTTAACTCTTCCATACCTTTCCTATGGTTAACGCCGAGAAGGTTGGAGAGCGTTCCTAAGTCCTTTTGAAACGTTTGCAAAAGTTGTGCTTTTGCGTCTTTTAACACATCCTCTGGCTTGAGCTTGCCGAGAAAAAGGTCTATCAGCTTTCTTTCGTAAAAAAGCCCAGAGTCTTCTATGGTCTCTTTGAGCCTGTCTGGGTTTATAGAAAAAAGAAAGTCGTCACTACCTTCGAGAACCAGATTGAGAACCTCCTCAATTTGATTTTTCCTGTATAGCCCTAATATTTTGAAAGTAACAGGGTTTGTATCCTCTAAACTTAGCTCTACAACATCACCCCTCATAAGATTCATAGAAGAGCGGTTCTCAGCGTTAATTTCAAAGCCGTTAGATAGCATCAAACCTATCCTACTACCCTCCGCATAGCTCACCCTCGCCTTTACCGCACCTTCGCTACCCATAGAAAGGTCCAAAAGCACGTTGGGCACGGTGGAAAGCACTTTCACCTTGAGCATTTCATTTGCTCTCTCCGCCCTCAGCGACTGAGCCTGCTCAGCTGCGTGCTGTAGAAGAAGACCTTCTAACCTTCTTATCTCCATAATAATTAAATATCGTCCAGATAGGCTTATCTAATAATCATCTCCGCTTTAGCTTACAGGAGTTTCATAACTTTCTATAAACATAGGTTCAGTTTCTGAAATGCCTGAATATCAAGCCTCAAATAGCATTTTTGGGCAGAGCGTCTTAAGAAAACCAGCCAAGTTATCACTGTTGCACCTGAGAACCAAAAGAGCTCTTAATGCGCTCTCAAAAACTCAAACAAGCTAAATCTTTACAAAAACTTAGTAATTCTTCATAAGAAGATGTTAAACATCATCCAGATAAGTTAAAGCTAAAGCACCTCGTGCCATACAATACTCTGCGCAGGTAGAGAAGGAAATACTAAAGCAGAGCCCGGGAAGAGTTTCACACATAGACCTGAGCTCCTCTTCAAGACCGCCTAAAAATCCCTTCATCGCCTCCACCAGACCACCTCCAAGCACTAACCTGTCTGGGTTCAGGATGTGAACTGCGTTCATAAGTCCTATAAGGAGATGCTTTCTAAACTCCTCCACCGCCCTTAGCGCCGCATCCTCTCCGCCCTCAGCCCTTCTTACTATGTCAAAATCCTTCAGCTTCTCTCCCGTCAACTTGTGATAAAACCTCTCAAGCCCGTAGGAAGAGCAGTAAGCCTCCCAACATCCACGCCTCCCGCAACTGCAAACTTCACCATCTAATTTTATTGTGTGATGTCCCAGCTCAAGAGAGCTCCCGCAAGCACCCAGAAAGGGTTTACCTTCCACCACCAGCCCTCCACCTAACCCAGTGCCTATGGCTACAAAGAGCAAAACCTTACTGTTTTTGTGGTCATATAGCCACTCGCCAAAAGCACCCGCGGAAACATCGTTAACCACCTTTACATTCAATCCTTCCAAAACCTCCCTTAAATTCACGCCGTCAAGAGCTGGCACGTTGGGAGACCTGTAAACCAAACCGTCCTTTGAAGTAAATCCGGCAACCGCCACGCCCACGCTCTCAGGATTTCCCTCAAAAGCTATCTCCCTAATCCTCTCCAAAAAGGCGCTCCTATCTCTCGACATGTCCTTTATGTAGTGCTTTTCCCTCCTACCATCCTCCCAGAAAACCTTTATGAAAGTCCCACCTATGTCAACTCCCTTTTTCATAGTCCACCTTTTCAATCTTAAGTTCCCCGTCCCCACCGCTAAACTTTAGGCGAAGGGAGAGCATCCTTTGAGTCATACCCTTTTCCTTCTTTACCAGCTCAACCACCACCTCCCCTTCCTCTACCTTTTTCTCCTCAGCCCTTGCATCAGCGTAAGCCTTTCTGTAAGAATTGCAGGTTCTCAAAAGCCCTTCCGCACCACCCATGTTTTTAGAGAGTTCCTCCGACATAAGTTTGGCAAGTTCTAAAGCCTTACTCTCACTACACTCTTCAAGACCAAGAAGGAAGGTATAGAAGGCTCTAACATCTTCCAGACCCTTTCTCTTATCAGCAAGGTCTTCTAAAAAGAGCAAAAGTGCTATAAAGAAAGGATATAAAACCGCAAAAACTATAAAAAAGCCTATGATAATGTCTTCCCTGCTGTAGTTTATCCTCATAGCCAACCCTTTTTTCTGACCCAGTATATGAGCGACAGTGTAGTTCCCACCATGAGTAGAAGGGACATGGGATATCCGTATCTCCAGTGGAGCTCTGGCATGTGTTCAAAGTTCATACCAAATATGCTGGCAATCAAAGTGGCTGGTAGGAAAATGGTAGCCAAAACCGTAAAGACCTTTACCGCCTCGTTTTGCTTTATGGATATAAGACCCAGCAGGGAATTCTGAATGCTATCCAATTTATCCATGTAAAAGCTTGTGTAATCAAGAAGGGTGTGAAGGTCGTCAAGAGCTATCTTTATATCCCGCTTGGTCTGAGCGTTTACCTTTGGGCTCTTTACAAAGTGGCTCAGTATTCTAAGTTTTTCGTTTATAGTCTCCCTTATGGTTATGTTAAGTTCGTCGTAGTATGATATCTCCTTTATGATTTCCTCTGACTGCTCTACGAAGACCTCTTTTCTTAGGTTTCTTATCCTCCTACCCAGAATTTCAAGCCTATCACCAATCCTGTCCACTTCTATGTTTACTATGGCTGAGAAAACAGCTTCAGGAAACTGAAAATTAACTGCGCTTTGCTCCATCCTTTTTGCAAAAATTAGCATGCTGGGTATGTCCCTGTATCTTATGCTAACTATATACCTACCCTTTATGAAAAAAAGCACTGGTTCTACGCTTATGTCTTCTTTCTGTTGGATGACAAAGGATAGGTTCATGTATATGGCTTCGTCCTCTTCTTTGTATTTACTACTTATCTCTATATCGCCGAAGACTTCCCTGGGGGGCATTTGAAACCCTACCGCACTTCTAAGCCAGTCTATCTCCGCATCGCTTGGCTTTTCCACATCAAGCCATACAACCGCTTCCCGCCTGAGGTCGCCAAACTGGTCCAGTTGAAATTTTTTAAACGTTCCCCCCAGACTTGCGTAAACATGTATCATCAAAAAATATTTTACTCTGAACTAAGGTCTTTTATAAGCTCAGACTTTACCTCCTCTGGTATTTCTGCCATGCCCCTATGCTCAGGATGGGTTATTTCTATGGTTATTCTTTCCCTTTTGAAGTCCTCCACCTGCTGGTCTGTAAACCTTACCTTTAGAAAGTGAACCACGGCAGCCTTTCCGTATTCGTAATCCTCTTTACTCCTCTCATCCGCCACAGCATGAACTGTATGCTTGTTGCCTACGTGAAAGTATAGATGGTCGTGTATACCCACCAGCTTTGGCAGTATTTTTTTTCTACCCTCCGCATCTGGTATTTCAATAAACATGGTCACAGACAGCTCGTTTTTGTCAGGTATGAGTTCGTTATAAACGTCAATCTCCTTTTGTATATCCTCGTCCCTGGCCATTCTCTCCGCCCTTATCATCTCCTGGATTTGAAACCAGACAGTGTCTCTGTTCTCAAAGACCAGATGCACGAAGGGTTCAAGGAACACCCTTCTGTTTTTCTTTATCTGTATGATTTCCTGAACCTTTTGAGCACGCACCTTTTCGTATTCATACAGATTAAGAATCTCTTCTTTCGTTACCTTTTTCATGTTAAAACCTCCAAATGGTTTACTTTTATTATATGCAAATTATTCTCAATGTCAAGCCTCTTTTAAGACCGCCTGCAAAGCTTCAAGAAGGGCATCATTCTCCCAGTTCAGCCCAACGCTAACTCTAAGGCAGTCAGGTATCATGTATGAAAAGTTCCTTATCAGCACGCCCTTTTCTAACAGCCTTTTGTGAAGGATGTCTGCAGGCATAAGAGAGCTCTTAAACAGAATAAAGTTAGCCTCAGAGGGGTATACTCTTATACCTTCCATGCTTGAGAGCTCTTTGTATAGCCTATCCCTTTCCTGTATGGTAGTTTTTACCGCCTGCTCAACAAACTCATAGAACTCAGTGAGCATAAGCCTTGCTATAACCTGAGATGGGTAGGTTATGTTAAAGGGTAGTCTCATTTTGTTTAGTTCTTTTACAATACCTTCCTCTGCCACCATAAAACCCACCCTGAGACCAGCCATACCTATCTTTGAGAGAGTTCTCAGAACCACAGTGTCCCTCCTGCTAAGAGCTTCCTCTACCCAACTCTTACCCGAATACTGAAAATAGGCTTCATCTATAACTGTGAAGACGCCTCTGTCTCTTACCGCCTTTATGCTTTCCTCATTAAAGCAGTTGCCAGTAGGGTTGTTAGGATAGGCAAAGTAGGCTAAAGCAGGCTTTTTCTCTTCCACGAGCCTTAGACACTCTTCAAGGTCTATGTCAAAGTCTTCCTTTAGCTTGACCTCCACCCTATCTCTACCCAGAATCTGAGCGGATATACCATACATGGAAAAAGTGGGAACAGGATATAGCACGCCTCTGTTAAACTCCTCCACCGCAATAGACAGGTAGTATATGAGCTCATCAGAACCGTTGCCTAAAAGGAGATTCTCTTCCTTGAGACCAAATCGCTTTGCTATGGCTTCTTTTAAAAGTTTTGATTCTGGGTCTGGGTAGCGGTTAAAGGGGATTTTGGAGACCTCCTCCGCTATCCTTCTTTGAAACCACTGGGGGAGCTCTATGGAGAGCTCGTTGGAAGAGAGCTTTACTCTGGCAGAGGAGGTCTCCGTCTTGTAAGATTCGAGGGCGCTTACCCTCCTGCTTATCATGCTTGCTCTTGAACTTCCTTCTCTTCTTCCTCTTCCTCCTCTTCCATTCTTCCGAGATAAAGCTCAAGCTCAGCCACTGTAGATTCTACAAGCTTATCCTCAAGAATACCTTTTATGAGTCTGTTGAGCTTGCGTTCGTCTCCCATGGCTATACCGTTAAGCACATGATAGAGCCTTTTGGGTAG
>JANWYC010000140.1 GCA_025057245.1 Aquificaceae bacterium
TAGCTGTAGAACTATGCGACTAACTTTATGCGACTAACTTTTTGATGAGTTTTAGGGGGGCTCTAAATTTTTACTGTTAATGTGATTCATACGGCCTCCTCCCTGAGACATGCCTCTTTGCGTTATGTATGTTATAAACTTCGTATTTACTACTCCAGAAGAATTTAAAACATTCTCTGTGCGAAGTAGTTGGCGTCCAACGTCGCACGGTGTGAACGGTAAGGCAGGGTTAGCTCCACTTTTGGAACTGGCTGGGATTGGATAAAACCAATCCCATGGAGGAGTCTATAATCCCTCTACCTGCGAGACCTGTTCTTGCAGTTGAATAAATGACTAAGGATTATATTTAAGCATTATGCGATATTTAAAAATCTTCCTTTTTGTGTTGGCATTGTCCTTTGCCCTTGCACCTGAGATGAAGCTAAGAAGGGTGCAGGAGGACATATACATGGTAAGAGGGATGGATGCTTTGCCTTCTTTGGAAAACAGAGGTTTTATGTCTAATGCCTTTGCGGTGCTAACCTCCGAAGGTTGGGTCGTCATAGATGCGCTCTCCACTCCTGAACTTTCAAAAGAGTTCGTGGATAACCTCATGAAAGTCAAGAAAGCACCCATAAGGTATGCATTAATAACTCACTACCATCCAGACCACTGGTATGGAGTGAAGACTTATAAAGAGTTAGGTGCAAAGGTAATAGCCCATAAAAACCTTCTTGAGTTTTACAACTCTGGAGAAGCCCGCATGGCTCTGGAAGGAAGCAAGCAGAGGTTCGGTGAGCTCTTTAAGAGCGTGGAACTTAGCCCACCTGACGTAGTGGTTGAAGACAGGATGCTTTTAAAGTTGGGAGGTAAGAGTTTTGAAATAACCGCCTTACCGCCTGCGCATACCAACAGTGACCTTCTGATTTACATGCCCGATGCAAAAGTTCTTTTCACTGGAGACCTGGTGTTAAACAACCGCATACCTTTTATGGGAGACAGGAACGCAAGTTCAAAGGGACTTTTGTTGGTGCTTCAAAGGATAAAAAGCATGGATGTAAAGGTGCTTCTGGGTGGACACAATGAGCCCATGGATATGTCCGCGGTGGACTTTACTATAGGATACACAAGTTTTTTAAGGGACAACATAAAAAAGCTAAAGGAAGAAGGTAAAAGCATTGACCAGATAAGGGAAGCTCTAAAGAACAACCCTTATAGTAAGTATGTAATGTATGAAGTTTTCCACAGCTCTAACGTGTTTAAATTAGACTCAGAGCTTGACGTGGAAGAGTGATGAAGATAGGTGTTATAAGTCTTGGATGTGCGAAAAACTTGGTGGATACGGAGAACCTATTAGGTAGGCTAAAGGCTGGCGGTGCAGAGCTGGTAAAAGACCCAAAAAAGGCAGACATTATCCTTATAAACACCTGCGGTTTTATAGAGCCTGCTAAGGTGGAAGCCATACAGACCATATTAGAGTTTGCGGACAGAAAGAAAGTGATAGTTATGGGCTGTCTGGTGCAAAGATACAAAGAAGAGCTTCAGAAAGAAATACCCGAGGTTATGGCTTACTTTGGCACTGAGAGCTGGGAGGATATAGCGGACTTTTTAGGTTTAAGGCGGGCAAAGGAAAGCCAGAGAATACTCACCACCCCCAAGTCTTACGCATACTTAAAGATATCGGAGGGATGCAACAGACTTTGTTCCTTTTGTGCCATTCCACTTATAAGGGGCAAACACCGTTCCAGACCTATAGAGGATATAGTAAGAGAGGCTGAGTATTTGGCAAGTCAGGGCGTTAAAGAGCTATGTATAGTCTCTCAAGATACCACTTACTACGGAAGGGACCTTTACGGAAAGAGTTATTTGGTAAAACTGCTTAGAGAGCTTGAGAAGGTGGAAGGCGTAAGATGGATAAGACTTCTCTATCTCTACCCTACGGAAGTGGAACAGGAGCTTATAGACTACATAGCCAGTTCAGAAAAGACACTTCCATACTTTGACATACCCCTACAGCACATATCTTCAAAGGTTCTAAAAAGCATGAGAAGGGGCTACGATGAAAGTTTTGTAAGAAGACTTATTGAAAACATAAGGAAAACCCTACCCCATGCGGTGCTTCGCACCACCTTTATAGTGGGCTATCCAGAGGAGAAGGAAGAAGACTACGAGAAGCTGAGAAATTTTGTTCTTGAAGGGCACTTTCACTGGCTTGGTGTGTTTCCTTACTATATGGAAGAGGGCACGCACGCCTACGAACTTGGAGACCCTGTAGGAGAAGAGGAAAAAAACAGAAGAAAGGAGGAGCTCCTTAGTCTTCAGGAAGACATAACAACAAAAAAGAACGAAGAGCTCTTAAGTAAAGAGTTTGAGCTTTTGGTGGATGGCTTTGACGAAGAGTTTGGTTTTGTGCCAGTTGGCAGGCTCTGGCTTCAAGCACCAGAAGTGGACGGAAGGACTTACTTAGAAACTGAAAGAGAGGTAAGAGCGGGAGATGTGTTAAGGGTAAAGATTACTCAGGTAGGGGGCTACGACTTGGGAGCTGTGGAACATGCCTTATGAAATTAGCATTATCATCGTAATCTTTGCAATTCTCTTGTTGTTTTTTGCACTTTACAGATACGTAAAGGACAGGTTAGAATTCTACAGTTCTCTTGGTGCTACTGTAGTTGGTTATAATTGGCTTATAAACCCTAAGGCAGAGCTTGTTTTTAAAAATCTGAGGTTTAAGCTTTTTACATCAGGTCCGAGAGGTTCACATCGTTTAAAGCTCACGCTACCTATAAAACCTTGTGGTTATCTAAGAGTCAGAAAGATAGACTTTTTAGACAAGATACTTCAACCAGAAACTTACAAAGGTTTTGCTCTTGAATACGATGAAGAGGACTGGGCTTATAGACTTATTAAAATTCCCGAGTTTGAGAAACTATTAGAGGAGCTCTTTTCAAACGCTAAAGTAGACCTTGTTGAGCTTGATTGTAATAACCTTACTGTTAGCTGGTATATACGGAGGTCGCTTAAAAAAGATTTAAGCAAAGATAGAGTTCTTAACGCAGTGGAGCTGTTGGCACAGGCTCAAGAAGCGCTAAACCAACTTCCCTTAGCACAGGTCTACAGAGAAAACCTTAGAAATTTGCTAACCATAAAAATCCCTGTTCTGACAGTTATCACATCTACAATGGTTGGCTTAGTCCTTGGCTTTTACAAATACCAGCCTGTATGTTACTTAGAGGCTATTCAAACTGGCTACAAGTGGTTACTTGCGCCTGCGATTGTCTACACTGCGTTTACACTGTTTCTGACTGGAGGTAAAACTTTATGGAAGAGGATTGTTTTTAGAGTCTCTCTTTTCTACCTTTTTGGAAGTCTGTTTATAACCACTTTTCTACTGACTTACGTAAACGGACGCTTTGACCAGTCGCAGGCGGAGTTGAGATGGGATACTATAAGCTCAAAATACAGGTCTTCCAAAGGTGGTTGGAGGGTTACTTTGTATAAGTTGCACGGGAATAGATGGTGGTGCGAAGCTTTTAGCGTTTCTGAGGACTTTTACAGAATGGCTTACGAAGGTGCGGAGGTGGAATATTGGACAAAGAGAGGCTTTTTAAGCATTGAATGGCTTTACAGAGGTCTCAGGCTTAAGGAAAAAGCGGGCGACGGGATTTGAACCCGCGACCTTCTGCTTGGGAAGCAGACGCTCCACCCCTGAGCTACGCCCGCTACTGGTATATATTATAAATCCATGAAGTTTCCTTTGCTAAGACCAAGAAGACTGAGAAACAATGAGAGTATAA
>JANWYC010000141.1 GCA_025057245.1 Aquificaceae bacterium
GGTAAGGCACGGGGCTTACTGGTGAGGATGCCTGCCACAGTCCCTGAACCTGAGGCGTGGAATAAATGTCTGCGTTGAAGGATACTCTGCTCACAGAAACAGAACGGTTGTTTGACTTTAGGAGCTTGAGTTTGTTCTCTACGGGGTTGCTTCGGATTTTTGCTCTAAAATCGTATGATGGGGTGAGTTTTTGCGATGATAAAGGCTATTCCTATAAACTTTGAGGGAATAAAAGTGCTAAACCTGAGGTTAAGTGGTGGTGTCTCTTCTGAGGAGATAGCCTTTGCACTTCTTGAGCTTTCCATACTGCTGGAAGGCGGTCTTAATCTTCTAAAGGCTCTTGAGGTGGTCTCTTCTCAGACTGGCAACAAAAGGCTAAGAGATGCACTCCTTAGCGTCAAAAGTGCGGTAGAGGGGGGTCAGAGCTTGTATGGTGCTTTTCTAAAAAGCAACGTTTTTCCTGAGTTTTTCTTAGAGATGCTTAGAACTGCAGAGAGGGGCGAGAACCTTTCTCAGGTTTTGAGAATATCGGGTGAGTATCTTCAGAAACTCTCAGAGACAAGGTCTAAAGTGCTTACCTCCTTAGCCTATCCCTCCTTCGTTATCTTTGCCAGCATCCTTTCAGTGCTGGTAGTGGTCAAGGTGGTCGTGCCTAAGATTACCGCAGTCTTACAGGGTCTTGGTAAAGAACTTCCTCTGATAACTCGTGCCATTATGGTTTTCTCAGAGGTTATATCTTACTCTCTCTACCTTTTACCCGTCTTAGCCCTTCTATACATTTTTAGACACAAATTAATCAGGCGTGAGTCGTGGGACGCATACATGTTAAAGGTTCCTGTTTTTGGCAAGGTTTCTTATTACTATAACCTTTCAAGGTTTGCTGGCACGCTACTGATGTCCTTATTTTCCGGCATACCTATAACGAGATCTCTAAGCCTGAGTGTGGGAAGCATTACCAACGCATACCTGAGGTCTTCTCTCAAGGGCGTGGAGGAGGAAGTGGCAAAGGGTAGGAGCATAAGCTCCGCACTAAGGGATAGAAAAGTTCTGCCAGAGACCTTTACAAACCTGCTCCTCGTGGGTGAGAAAAGCGGTGAGCTTGAAAAGAGCCTAAAAATGCTCCAGAGCATGTATGAGCGCCAAGCTGAGAGAGTGGTAGGCTTCTGGCTTAGGTTTGCAGAGCCTATAGCCATGCTCCTTGTAGCGTTCTTAGTAGCCGTGGTCGTCTTAAGCGTAGTCCTACCTTTAAGCGAGATATCCGCAGGGGTGAAAAAGTAGTAACATCTTAAAACTCTCACCTTTTCACATAACATCAAACCTTAGAGTGCTTTAATGTAGGGAAGACAAACTCAAGCCACGAAGCGCCTGAGCATCAGACTTCAAAGGATGTTTTTAGGACAAAATGCAATAAAATACTGTGTCTAATATCTCTAATGAGCTTCCACGCTCTAACTCGTAAAAGCTCCGTGAACTCTTACAAAGTTAGACTCAAACCCTAAAGTAGCGGGACAGCAATCTTTAAAGAGTGTTCTTTTGAACACCACACGATAGAGCGGTTGTTTTATAGTATAAAACATAACCTCATGCAGAAAGCTCAAGGAAGCTAAAACTCTCAGTCAGAGAAAGACCTACAAAAACTCAAGACAGCACTCTCACACGCACCTCTAAAAACATCTCTTAGACTATCCATACGCTTCTCAAATCTTACAGAGCTATCTTAACTATGTGCAACCGCCAACTTTTGTCTTCCTTAATGTATTTACCCTCTTTTGCAATACGTTATGTATTATACTATAACAATCCTTCTCATTGCGGAGTTAGACATCTTACCAGTGAATTCTTAACTAAAGCCCAGAAAATCAAAACGGGTGTGGTGTCTAATGTCTAAAAACCTCTCATCCTTGATTCTTGAGAGTTTTGCGAATTCTTATGTAGTCAAGCTCAAATTCTGAAGTTACCCATTATCAAGCATCAGAAAGTATTTTTAGACAAAGTATATATGGTCAATATTATCCTATTAGACTTATATTGGACACAGCATATCACCCAACATATTTTGATATAATGTACAGTGTGCAACGCAAATGCGATAAAAAAATCAAAAAAGCGAATAAAAGACTTCTCGGCTCAATTGCTGCGAGAGGAGGTTTTGCAAGCGAGAGGCTCATAGTGGATAAGTTCAATAGATATAGGATAGATAAGGAAGCTCAGTATCGGCTAAGATGTATGGGTTATGACCCAGAGGAGATAAAAGATTTATACGCCCATGTGATTCCTACTCGCATAAGCGAGAAGAGGGCTATCCTTTATGGAATGTTATTAGATAAGATAAAAGAAGAATTAAGATATAAAAAAAGCGATGTTCAATTAAGGGTAGAACTTCTATATCATAATACATACTTCGTAGAAAATATATCTGTTAAGAAGGCAAACAGCGATGCGGATTATAACCAAGTGGACAAGAGAAAAGTATCTGAATACAGAGAGATGTGGAATTTTGATAAAGAGATAGAATACTGGCTAAAGCTTTTTACTGGTGAAATCACCCCTCCTAAAGCCCTAGCTAAAAGGGACGAAAGAAGGTTATATATGGATGAGATGCCAGAGAATATAGTAAGTAGAATAATACAATTCTTTCAACGGAGCAAAATAATAGTGATAAGTGATACTATAAAAGGTAAAGGTTCGCTCTCCGCTAACTGGTTTATGGTTGCAAAATACGATAGAGAACTTAACGAAACCCATTTTGCCGTAGTAGATATAAACTTTGCCATGAACTTTTTTGGTTATGGAGATGTAAGAGTTTCAGAGAAAGGAAATCTATACATAGGTAAAATAACGATGCAGAGAAAGGGTGGAACACCAGACCCGACCAAGTTACAGTTTAAAGTAAAACCATGTCAAATTTTTGAGGTTGTAAGCCATGGAGCTTGATAAAGTTTATCTCGGAGATTGTATAGAAATAATGAAAACTTTTCCTGATGAGTCTGTAGACCTGGTATTCGCAGACCCGCCATTTAATATAGGCATTAAATACGACAAATGGAATGATAGACTAAAGTATGAAGATTATGTTTCTTGGTCGGAGAAGTGGATAACAGAGTGCGTAAGACTCCTAAAAAGAACAGGTTCTATATACATAGCCATAGGAGATGAGTTTGCCGCAGAAATAGTTTTGATACTCAAGAAGCTGGGTCTTTACATGAGAAACTGGATAATATGGTATTACACATTTGGACAACACCAGAAAAGGAAGTTTACCAGAGCTCATACGCACATACTATACTTTACGAAGAATGATAGAGAATTTACTTTCAACGCAGACGCTATAAGAGTGCCATCCGCAAGACAGTTAATATACAAAGACAGGAGAGCAAATCCAAAGGGTAGAGTGCCAGACGATGTGTGGACTCTTCCGAGAGTATGCGGAACTTTTAAAGAAAGAGTTGGAAACCATCCATGTCAGATGCCAGAGGAGCTTATAGAAAGAATCATACTTGCAAGCTCAAATCCCAATGACGTGGTGCTTGACCCCTTTGGTGGAACTGGAACAACTGCGGTAGTTGCCAAAAGATTGGGCAGACGATTTATAACGATAGAAATATCGGAGGAATACTACAGGCAAATATTAAACAGATTGACAAGAACTCAGCCTAATCTACCTCTCTTTTCTGTAAAGCGAGAAGAGAATCCTACTCCAGCCTAGAGAATGTTTTAAATTCTTCCAGAGTAAGAAC
>JANWYC010000142.1 GCA_025057245.1 Aquificaceae bacterium
AACCATAAAAGGTAAAGAAAATGGCTGTCTCTATACCCAGAGATGCGGCGGTGGAAGCTAATATGACAGGTGGATATGCCATATCAAGAGTACCCTTAGTGGCTATAATGGCTAACCTCTCTGAAGCCATTCGTTTCCCTCCTTACTTTTTCTTCAGATAGAAGATTATCTTACCACCCTCTTCTACCGTTTCTAAAAGTTGGTGACCAGTTCTGTTGCAGAAGGCTGGTATGTCCGCTTTGGCTCCAGGGTCTGTAGTTATAACCTCAAGTATTTGACCAGACTGGAGCTCTTCAATGGCTTTTTTTGTTTTCAAAACTGGAAGGGGGCAGTTTAATCCAGAAGCATCAAGGGTCTTATCGGGTGTTACTGTTG
This sequence comes from Aquificaceae bacterium, assembly GCA_025057245.1. Classification (GTDB taxonomy): domain Bacteria; phylum Aquificota; class Aquificia; order Aquificales; family Aquificaceae; genus Pampinifervens. The sequence goes on from JANWYC010000142.1 coordinate 376, forward strand.
CCATTTTTCAATACCTCCTGTTAAAGTTAATAAGCTCTTATTATAAATGCCTATTTCAGTCTATGCTATTAGTAATTATGATATAGATTATAAGCTTTTCTTATACACACGTGGAGTGAGAAAATACTCACTACCAAAGACTATTAAGCGATAGCATAGTTATAAAAGTTAATATGCACCTGCTTACAACGTTGAAGCTCCTCGCACCACTACACCGCTTATAACACCCTCTAACATCCACTTCGTGGACCTACCTTCCCTGTCCTTACATGCCTCCACGCCTTCTACGTTTTTGCGTGGTGTTGGTTACTATAGTATAAAACAGAACTTCATGCAGAAAACTCAAGGAGGTTTCCAAAACTCTCACAAGAGGAGCTATATGAACCCAAACAACTCACAAAACTTTCACATACCTCTCTAAAGACCTGCCTTGGGCTATCCGAATGCTTCCCAAATCTGACAGAGCTCTCTTAAATACATCCAATACTAACTTCTGTGTTCATTAGTGCATTTAACCTTTTTTGCATTACATCATTTATTTTTTATACTATAACTTGTGTGACAGTGCAATATATATACTATAAGGCATGAACGCACTTCTAGAAGATTGGTGGAGAAAAGCAGAGGATAAGGTGTATAATCTGCAAAGAGCTAGAGAAGGCTTTCAAGCGCTTTTAAAAAAACACCCTGACCCTCAAAGCCTTTTGAACTACCTAAACGAAAGAAGGTTCATACTCCTTCTGGAGCTTATGGACCAGTCGGAATGTATAAGGAAGTTTCTCATAAACCATCCTGATGAATTTCAAAAGAGTATACCCGGTCTTTGGTATGTTTCCAAAAAGAAAGATACCTACCTAAGTGAGCTGAGAGAACTTCTATCGGAGAGTTTGTCTGACGAAGAGTTTTCAAAAAGACTTGCCTACTACAGGCACAGGGAGCTGATGAGGATAATGGCTAAAGAAATACTGGGAACTGCTAAGTTGGAAGACCTTCTCCACGAGTATTCACATTTGCCAGATGCCATGCTTCAGGTTTGTTACGAGAGAGCTCTACTTGAGGCGGAGGAGCTGTACGGAAAACCTACACAAGAAAGGGGAAAGCCTGCAACTGGCACGGTAATAGCTATGGGAAAGTTAGGAAGCTACGAGCTAAACTACTATTCAGACATAGATGTTATGTTCATTCATTCCAGCGATGAGGGGCAAGCTGGTAAACTGACGCTAAGTGAGTTTTTCTCAAAAGTCTTTCAAAAGCTCACTCGGTTGATGACACAGGTAACGCCAGAGGGCAAACCATACGAGTTAGACCTTGACTTGAGACCTTTTGGTAAATCTGGACCTGTTAGCATTTCTCTCAGAAGCGCCGAACTCTACTACGAGTCATACGGAAGAGCCTGGGAGAGGTTTGCTCTGCTGAGAGCCAGATATTCTGCGGGTGATGAAGAGCTTTACAGAGACTTTGAAAAAGATGTGAAAGAACCTTTTGTCTTCAGAAAGTATGTGGACTACAGAATAATAGAGGAGATAAGACTGATAAAGGCTCAGATTGTCAGCGAAGCAAAGAAACGGCTAATAAGTAAACACAATGTGAAGACGGGCGAGGGTGGCATAAGGGAGCTGGAGTTTACCGTGCAATCTTTGGTTTTACTTCTGGGTGGGAAGTTTCCTTTTCTGAGGGAGAGCAACACCTTTAGGGCTATATGGAAGCTAAATCAGAAAGGCGTTTTTTCCAATGAAGAAGCTTTGCTTCTTGAGAGGGCTTACGAGTTTCTTAGAAGGCTGGAACACAAGATACAGCTTTACTCCTGCGTTCCTATTCAGAGCTTTTCTGAAGAAGATTCAAAAAGGCTTGCCATGGCTATGGATATGGAAGAGAGGAGCTTTTTAGAAAGTTATAAAAACTTCAAAAAGGGCGTAAGCACCATATTTTCGGGAATAGTGCCTTCCGCCGAGGAGAAGGAGCTCCATCCCTTGCAAAGAGCTTTACTTAATCAGGACATAGAAGAGGGTAAGGAAGTTTTAAGAAACTATGGCTTCGCAGAGCCTATAAGAGCCTTTAACATACTTTCCAGCTACATAAACGGAAGGGAGGGTATAAAGCTATCTACTCAGGAAAAACAAGCCTTTATAGAGCTTTTGCCAAGGCTTATAGAAAGTATGTCTCAAACCAATGACCCAGACGAGACTCTGGCTAACTTTGATAAGTTTTTCTCAAATCCCACTGGCAGGAAGGTTGTTCTCAGTCCCGCAAAGGAGGATATAAACAAAAGTCTCTGCAAGGTCTTTTCTCTCTCTTCTTACCTGTCTACCATGATAAGCAGGTATCCAGACTTGGTGGAGGATGTGCTAACGTTGTATCAAGATTTTCCCGATAAAAATAGGCTTGAACAAGAGTTTGAAAAATACAAAGAGACCTTAAACCTTAGCCCTGAGAACCTTTACAGACGTTTTAAAAGGGTTTGGGAGGTCAGAATTGGTCTGGTTTATTTGGTGAAAAAAGAAGACAGGTATAAGAAGCTGTTTGAGTTTTTTGAAAAGCTCTCGGAGCTATCGGACTTTTTACTTCAAGAGCTCTGGCAAAACATACAGCTGGAAGATACCCTGCTCCTTGCACTGGGGAAATATGGAAGCGGTGAGCTTACTGTGGGTTCAGACTTAGACCTTGTCTTTGCGTGTAGAAACACTAGCGAGAACAAAACAAAAAAAGCCCAAGAGTTCATAGGCTTCCTGACAAAGCATACATCAGAAGGATACCTTTACAAAGTAGACTTTAGGCTAAGACCGATGGGTAACGCAGGGGAGATAGCACCACCTATAAGTTTCTACAGGGAGTATTTTCAAACACAAGCAAGAACTTGGGAAAGGCTCGCCTGGACTAGATGTAGGTATGTGGCGGGGGACGATAGTTTAAGGGAAGAGTTTGAGGAGATATTAAAAGCTTTCCTGTTTGAAAAGCCTTTGGGAGAAAAGGAAAGGAAAGAGATAAGGGACATGAGGTTTGCCCTTGAGGGAAATGCAAAGAGGGGTAAAGGCGTGATTGACCTAAAGTTCTCCGCAGGCGGGCTTATAGATGCGGAGTTCCTTATTCAGTATTACATGCTAAAAGAAAAACTCAGAGAACCTTCAATGCTAAAAGCCTGCCAAAAACTTATGCAAAAGCACGCACTTTTAAGAGATGTTTACGAAAGCTACACCTTTTTGAGGTTAGTAGAGACGAGATTGAGATTTTCCAGAGAAGTTGCAGGTTCTGTTATGGGCGTGCAGGAATGTAAAAAGGTGGCAAGTTCCTTAGGTATGTATGCGGAGGAACTTCAAGAGAAGGTAAAGGAGGAAATGAGAAAGCT
>JANWYC010000143.1 GCA_025057245.1 Aquificaceae bacterium
ACTCTTAAGGATAAGACCGCATCTACGACAGGTGGAGAGAGTGTAGAAACTTCGGGGAATGGCACAGAGAGGTTAGAAACAGCGCCCATGGAGTTAAACAGGGATGCTGGGGATGTGCCAGTGCCAGCTGGTCCCACAAAGGAAGAGCCTTCTATACTAAAGGAAATTGAGCAGAGGCTAAAAGGTAAGAGTAAGGAGGTGGAAATAGAAGGGGTTAGAAGTGCGGAGATGGGCGATATGAGCGCGGTGGTGTCCTCAGAGGGTGTAAGACAAATATCTGGTGGTTTGAGGTCTGCGGTATACATACCGCCCTTTCCGAGGATAGTCTCTGAAGAGCCTTTGAGCGTTTTCAAGGTAAGGATATGGGTAGAGCCTTCTGGGGTGGTTTCAAAGGTTCAAATAGTTCAGAGAAGTGGCTCTCCACAGGTAGACCAGAGAATGGTAGAGTTTGTCAGGAACATAAAGTTCGAACCTATAAAGGAAAACATAGTTCAGACTGGCGTTATTACTTTTCGTTTTAAAGGAGGATGACATGAGCATAGGTAAACAGGTTCGTCTGGAAAGGCTTTTAAACAGAAATACAGGCAAGACCATTATAGTGCCTATGGACCACGGTGTTAGCTCTGGCCCTTTAGAGGGCATAGTGGATATAAGGAAGGCGGTGGAAGATGTGGCAGAGGGCGGGGCTAACGCAGTGGTTCTTCACAAGGGAATGGTAAGGGCAGGACACAGGGGTAGGGGTAGAGACATAGGTCTCATAGTTCACCTCTCCGCCTCTACAGATTGGGCGCCTACCAAAAACGACAAAGTTCTTGTTTGCACTGTAGAAGAGGCTATAAAGCTGGGTGCGGATGGTGTTTCCATACACGTAAACTTAGGCGCAGACATGGAAAGGGAGATGCTCGAGGACTTCGGGTATGTTTCAGAGCTCTGCGAGGAGTGGGGTATGCCTTTGTTGGCTATGGTTTACGGTAGGGGCAAGGATATGAACCAGTATGACCCAAAGGTGGTGGCTCACTGCGCCAGAATAGGGGCGGAGTTGGGAGCGGACATCGTAAAAGTTCCTTACACAGGAGACCCAGAGAGCTTTTCAAAGGCTGTGGAGGGTAGTCCCATACCCGTGGTTATAGCGGGAGGTCCTAAGATGAAGACGGAGAGAGAAGTGCTTGAAATGGTTTACGGTGCTATGCAAGCTGGCGCAAAAGGTCTTTCCGTAGGTAGGAACATATTTCAAGCAAGGGATAGGGTAAAGATGGTGCAGGCTTTAAGCCTTATAGTTCACGAAGGCAAGAGCGTGGATGAAGCAATGAAGATACTTGAATAAAGGAGGTTTTTATGGGCGTTCTTGAGGGTAAGAGAGCTCTTATAACTGGCATAGCTAACGAAAGAAGTATAGCCTACGGCATTGCAAAGGCTTTTCGTAGGGAAGGTGCGGAGCTTGCCTTTACTTATGCCAACGAAAAGCTGAAAGCAAGGGTTGAAGAGGTGGCTCAGGAGCTTGGTTCCAATCTGGTTTTTGAGTGTGATGTTTCTAAGGATGAGCATATAAAGGCGCTTAAAGACTGGCTTTCAGAGAGCTGGGGGAGCTTTGACATCCTGGTTCATTCCATAGCCTTTGCGCCAAAGGAGGAGTTCAAGGGTGGTGTCATAGACACGTCAAGAGAAGGCTTTAAGGTTGCTATGGACGTATCTGTTTATTCTCTCATAGGTATGACTAGAGAGCTCCTTCCCCTTATGGAAGGTAGGGAAGGCTCTATTCTGACGCTGTCTTACTACGGAGCGGAGAAGGTAGTGCCTCATTACAATGTGATGGGTATAGCAAAGGCTGCGCTTGAGTGCACCGTTAGATACCTTGCCTACGATATAGCAAAGCACGGACACAGGATAAACGCCATATCCGCAGGACCTATCAAAACCTTAGCCGCATACAGCATTACTGGCTTTCACCTTCTCATGGAACATACCACAAAGGTAAACCCCTTCGGAAGGGCTATAACCATAGAGGAGGTCGGAGATACTGCGGTTTTTCTTTGTAGTCCTTGGGCGAGGGCTATAACTGGTGAAGTGGTTCACGTGGATAACGGATATCATATAATGGGCGTGTTTGGAAGGGAAGAGGAGATAAGGAGGAGAGACTGATGAGAATTCTTCTATACGTGAACAACCTCGGCAGAAGCTCAACCAACGGAACTGCAATATCCCTCTTGGCAAGTAAATTCAGTGACTATCTACTCCAAAAAGGGCATGAGGTATTGATAGTGTGCAACAAGGCGATAGTGGAAGAGAACGTGAAAGCTCCAATCTTTTCCCTTTCAAACGGTCTCAGAGGGGACATTCCTTACGTGATAAAACTAACGCGCGTCATAAAGGAATTTAAACCCCATATAGTTTACGCCTACCTAAGAACTCTGAGTCAGTTGCTGGGGCTTTCCACTCTGCTTGAAAAGAGACATGAAACTCTTTATGTGGGGAGTGTTCACAACGCAGACGGTTATTTAAAGTATAATCGCCCGTATCATCTGCCCTATAGGTGGTTCGTATCCTTCCTTCTCAACAGGTTGGATGTGGTAGCTGGTCCTTCAGAGGCTGTATTGGAAGACCTTTCAAAAACCTTTTTTCTCAAAGAGGAAAAGCTCTTTTTACATAGATACTTTATAGACTTTGAGAGGATTGACCGCTCAGCTCATTCAAAAACGCCACCCGAGTATGAATACATACTGAACGTGGGCAGGCTTGCGAGACAGAAGAACCAAGATGCTCTCATAAGAACCTTTGCTAAGTTGTCTAAGGATTTTCCTAAACTCAAGCTTGTAATAGTGGGTGGTGGCGAAGACCATGAAAAACTTCAATCTCTTGCGGAGAGCTTAGGTCTGAAGGACAAGGTTATAATCACTGGCTACGAGAACAACCCTTGGGTTTACTACAGAGGTGCAAAACTTTTTGCCTTAAGCTCAATCCACGAGGGTTTCGGTCTTGTGCTTCTTGAAGCTATGTATTTCAAAGTACCTATCGTTGCCTTTGATACACCTGCAGTCAGAGAAGCTCTAGGACATGGAAAGTATGGCATTCTTTCTAAAGCGTTTGACGAAGATGAGTTTTACAAGGATATGAAGAGAGTTCTTAGCGGTGAGGTGGACACAAAAACTATGGTTGAGAGTGCGTATGAATACGCTCTTAGCTTTTCCATAGACAGATACTACCAAGATGTTATTTCACTCTACAAGCGAAAGTTTTCTACCGTGCCTAACGTTTAACCGTTTGGTAAGCTCTTCGCTTTTTGACTCTTGAAGGTTCGTAAACTCTTATAAACTCCGCATCAAATTCCCAAGTGATTGGGTATCAAGTATTAGTTTTTTATGCTATATTAGACTTATCCATGAGAGCAGTTTTTATCACCGCTACAGATACTGGTGTTGGAAAAACTTTTATTAGCTACAACCTTGCCTATGCTCTAAAAGAGAGAGGTATAAAGGTGGGTTATCTAAAGCCCATAGAGACTGGCGTTCAAGAACTGCCAGAGGATGGTAGCCTCTTGGCATCTATCACTGGTCAAGACTTGGACGAAGTGGTTCCAGTTAGGTTTCGCCTTCCCTTATCACCATACGCTGGTATTATGGAAGAGGGTATGGAGTTCTCTCTGGAAGAGTTAAAGGCACACTACCAGAGAATGCTGGACAAATACCAGTTTCTCATAGTTGAGGGCGCCGGCGGAAT
>JANWYC010000144.1 GCA_025057245.1 Aquificaceae bacterium
GACGGATACAACACAAGAGTATTTTTCCATGAAGGCAATGTTTACGCTCTTACCAGAGGTGGATACATATGCGCCTTTAGCACTGACAGAGCTCTTGATTTTATAAACCCTGAAATTTTTCAGGAGAACCCAGACCTTGTGCTATGTATGGAAGTGACAGGACCAGACAATCCCTACTTAGAAGAGAGCCCGCCTTATGTGGATGAGGACGTGAGGTTCTTTCTCTTTGACATTATGCTGAAAAACCAGCAAACCTTCCTGCCATACAGAGAGAAGCTCAGGCTAATAGAAAAATATAACCTGCCCAGCGTGGAAAGGTTTGGAAGGTTTGAAATAAATCAGGTGGAAGAGTTGAAGGCTCTACTGCGGAGGCTCAACGAAGAGAAAAGGGAAGGCGTGGTGTTAAAGGAGGACTCACCCAGAGACAAAAGGGTCAAATACATAACCAGCTATGCCAACCTTAACGACATAAGGATAACCTCTATGAACCTTCTAGGTCTTCCCTCAGACTACTACACCAGCAGACTTTTAAGGCTTGCTCTCTTTGTGGAAGAGGAAGGGCTTCATAGGGACGAAGCTCTCTATAGAGGTTTGGGAGAAGCCTTTCTCTCTGGTCTCTTTGAGGCATGCAAAATGGCAAGAGAAGTGGGAAAAGTTAGCAGATTTTTTAAGTGCAGGTTCAGAAGAAGGGAGATGGCTCTTATTTTTTTTGAACAGATAAGGCATGCGTCCGCACACATACAAGTAAACCAGATTTCACTTCAGAAGGATGGAAACTTCTGGGTTCTTGAGTTTGAGAAGGTTTTTCTAAACATGACAGGTCTGTTGGGACATGTTCTAAGTGGTGGTTCCGTCGTGGATTAAGACCTTATGGCAGAGCTCTCAAGTATATACCTGAAGTTTTTGGCATCTATAAGCTTTATACCCACCTTGTCCGCCCAGCTCCTTAAACCTTCATCACCGGAGACAAGAATACCATCCAGCTCGTAGGCTAAAAGCATAACATCCAAGTCTTCCTTACTGTCTATAATACCCGTTCTTAAAGCCTCTCTGTATTTTTCCCTGAGCTTGTTTATAAGTTTTCCAACGTCGCTTTCTGAAAGTTTTCCCGCTTCCTTTGTGTGCTCCTCCGCTATGCGCAAACCTTTGTTTATCCTGTATCGCACCTCTTCTATAAACTCATACACAAACTCCGCAGGCACCATAAGGTTAAACCTTCTCGGTGAGCGTATTCTTACCACCATTTCAAACTTTGGCTTAAGACTCCCCAGCTCTACCATTTTGTTAAGCTCCTCATACACAGAGGTAGGCATATACAGCTGAACCCTGCTGTGAGAAGCAAGAGACAGAAAATTTTCCACCGCACCTATCTGGTCCTTTTCAAACTGACTGTAAACATCAGGATTGGTAAACAAACTTGTATCAAGCACGAATATGTCCATGACTTTTATAGTATAGTGTAGAAAAGGTAGATATATACATGCAGGGTATTTTGTGATGGGTTATGTGCTTGTTCGTTTATTTATGAGAGAGGATGACAAGATAGAGGGTGAGCCTGCCTATAGAAAAGTTTTTGAGCTTTTAAAAGAGCATAAGGTTAAAGGCGCCACAGTGCTAAAGTCTATCATGGGGTATGGAACTACGGGCGAGTATCACTATGAGGGAATTGAAGCACTTTCTTATGCACTTCCCGTAGTAGTTGAGTTTGTGGAGGATACGGATAAGGCTATGGAGGTTCTTAACATCCTACTGGCAAAAGTGGACGCTGGGCTTATAATCGTGGAGGAGGTAGAACTTTGCTATTCCTCTTGGCTATAGCGGTAGGTGGTGCTATAGGTTCTTTGTTGAGGTTTTTAATATCAAAATACTTTCAAACCAAAGTAGGCGTTGAGTTTCCTGTAGGCACTCTTCTTGTAAATCTAAGTTCAGCCTTTCTGATAGGTTTTTCTTTTGCCTTTTTGGTGGAGAGGGTAGAAGTATCACCAAATCTGAGAGCTCTTATCATAACTGGTTTTCTGGGTGGATACTCAACCTATTCTACTCTTTTCTACGAGGCTTACTACATGATGGTTGGCGGTGAGTGGTTTAAATCCTTCTTATACCTATTCCTTAGCAACCTTTTAGGTATTCTTTTTGTGACTTTGGGTTATGGATTAGGTAAACTACTATGAGTATGTTTTTTGAAGATGCAGTTCTCCTAAGGCTTTTCCTCAGCGAAGATGATAAATATGAAGGTAAGCCTACATACAAATGCGTGGTAGAACTATGTAAGGAAAGGCATATATCGGGTGCTACCGTTTTTAGGGGCTTGCTAGGTTACGGCAAGTCTTCTACTTTGCACAGAGGTGGACTCTTTGGTTTATCCTCAGACCTTCCCGTAGTAGTGGAGATAATAGACAAAGAGGAAAACATAAAAGGGCTATTACCTGAGCTGATGAACATAATAAAAGACGGCGTTATCACCATGGAGAGGGTCAAGGTGGTAAAAAGAAAAAGTGTGTGAACTGTTTTGTCCAGAAATACTCACTTGAGCTTAATATTCAAACACTATAGAGCTTGAGTTTGTTTTTATAAAGAACCATAGGAGAAAATTGTTAGACAGTCGAATGTTAGACACCATAGATAGGAAACACTCATTAACGGAGAAATACTTAACGCACCTTATTGTCTAATATATTTGTCATTTCCTTTTCTATCTCTGTTGTTATGCATTTTAGCTTTTTCTGGTCTATGGTCTTCATTCTGTAGAACAAGGACGAGAAATCTGGAGTTTGTTCCCTTGGGAATATTTGAAGTAAGTTAAGCTCCAACTCTCTGAAAGAGAGATTAAGATAATTTTTGAGAATTATGGAAAGAATAACGAGCTCCTCCTTAAACTTAGGATGTCTACCTCTCTTCTTTTTATCGCTCACTTGCTCACATTGAGGTAAGAATGTCTCTATGAGGTTAAGTATTTTCAACATCTTGTCTTTCGGAAGAACTTTTCTCATACGCCTACCTCCGTCAAGATTTTGTTCTTAACACATGGTGGATGTGTGTATATTTTACTTCAAGTCTTCTCCATCTCGGGAATTTTAAACGGTGTAGCTTTAGGTAATATCCACATTCTTACTTATGAAGTTTTGTCTACTTTGTCTAAAAATATTTTCTGACGCTCAATAGCTAACCACTTCAAGATTTAAGCTAGACCATGCGAGAATTCGTAAAACCAATAAGAATTAGAAACTAGAGATTTGTTAGACAATTAGATATTAGACATAACACACTGAAACCGTCGTGATAATGTTTTAAATTCCTCTAAAGCAGAAAAGACAGGGCTTATAACTTGCACGCTGCAAAGGGTAGTATCTCAAAGCGTAGCAAACATACGATAAAGTTAGTAGCATAATAAGCGCTATTTGGAAGTATGAAGTAGCATAAGTTTATTCCTATAGGACTGGGTGATGCTTTCGAAGCTAAGTCTTTTACGGTTTCCCACATGGGATATAGAATTATCGTTGTCTGCTTCTCATATAATTCTAAAACACTTTCATCCCGATCCCTCGTACTTATGTGTATTACCCCTATTACTCGCCCAGCGTGTAAATACTTTCTGTCTACCTTTCCTTGAAGCACAGCTTTTTGTGGCTTGCGTGTTATAGGCTTTGTCTTCCCTGCTTTGGAAGAATTTAAATGCTCTGTCTAAAAACACTCTCTGATG
>JANWYC010000145.1 GCA_025057245.1 Aquificaceae bacterium
GGTCTCCACAAAGTAGGAACTTTTAACTCTGGAAGTATTACTATAGCATCACCTTGTTCTGGCTGATAGTTTTCTATGTCTGAACGAAGTAGAAAACCTTTGCGCATAGTTTCTGCGGAGACTATCGTGCCATTGGCTTTTATCACATACACATTCTTAGCACTAACCTTTTCCCTGATTCCACCTACAAGATTAATATAGTCTCTTACTCTATATCCTTTCATATATGGCAAACTTATCTGATTGTAGTAGTTCCCTATCATGAATACAACCTCTGGCTTTGAAGGAACGATTATAATATCACCATCCTGAAGGACTATGTTGCTGGGAGACTTCTTTAGCTCCTGTAAATTTTCAGGAATTTCCAATGCCACCCTGCCCAGAAACATGTCCGCTCTCTTTTGTAAAATCTCAAAAAATCTTCTTTGCGATTGTATTGCAAACAAGGTAGCCTGCCTTTCCTCTTCTGACGCAAAACCGAAGGGAGTAACCTGACCACCTTTAGCAAGGGACTCTTCAATCGTAGTAAAGGTTAATTCTATTCTCTCCTTCTGAGCTCTTCTGACCGCATCTCTGATAAAAACAAGCCCTCTTGGATAAGCTCTATCCGTATATCCACCTACCATTTCTATAACATCCGCAAGCCTTTCACCTCCAGTTATCCTGTATTTACCTGGATTTTTCACCTCACCAAGTATGGTTACGCTCGGTCCCTTTCTCAAATCTTCCACCCTTCTGATTATTACCGTATCACCGGGTCTAAGCTCTAAATTTAGAGAGGTGTTGTTTTTTACAAACATATCGTAAAGATAAACTCTTATATATTGCTTATCCGCCTTTCTTTCTATAACTGCCTCTAAATTTTCCACACTATCGAGAAGCTTGACGTTTTTCAAAAGGTCCATAAGCGTTATACCTTCGTAAAACTGCGCAGTTCTTGGAAACTCAACTTCACCCATCAGGTAGATTGGCTCTTCAAAAAACTTAGAGTAAACTATCACTGTATCTCTGCCTTTAAGTTCAGCATCTACCTTGTTGTTTATGACCTCTTCCACGTAGAAATCTTCTTGAGTTTTGTCTTCTCTTATTACTCTTACTATGGTCGCGTTTACCTTTGGCTTTGCCTTTATCAAAATGTCTCTTAGAGTTTTAGTATCCTTAATAGAGTAAGGGCCCGGATACAGCACTTCACCTCTTAATTCCACAAGGTTTTCAAAAAAGTCAGGTTTTGAACCCACAAAAACAAGGTCGCCGGGCTTTAAATTGGTTTTCGCAAAGGCTTGATTTGAGAGCTCACCTTCAAAGGTTTCCACCCCATCTTTGGAAAACCTGAAAAGTCTTGTAAACATGTCACTGGCAAAGGGCTGTAGACCACCAGTAAACTCTAATACGTCTTTTAGTTCTCTTTCAGTTTTTATTTCATATATTCCTGGTCTTTGTATATCTCCAAAAACCACCACAACATCACCGATTGGAGGAACGTGTATAACATCACCCTCTCTTAACTGCACATCAGCAGGCAAACCTTTTACAAAAATGTCATAGAGGTCTACCTGTACCCGTTCCAACTTGTTGTTTATCTTCCTTCTTATCTCCACATTCCTGAGAGAACCAGATTTTAAAACACCACCAGCCTTGGCTATAGCACTTATCAACGTATCCATAGGGTCAACTGCGTACATGCCTGGTTTTTCCACAAAGCCTGTAACGTAGACGTTAAAAACTCTTAATTTTGTAAGGGTGACGTCTAACTTCAAATTTTTAAACTTCTGTGTGTACCGCGTTCTTAAAAGTTCTTTCAAGTTTCTTATAGTTAATCCGGCGGCGTTTATTAAGCCTATTTGTGGTAGGTTTATAGTGCCCTCCCTTGAAATGGTTACGTTTAGCTCCCTATCCATGGATAGTATTTCTACCGCATCACCCCATAGGTATACCTTCAGTGTGTCCCCTGGTCCCAGAACATAGTCTTCGGAGACGGGAGCGAGCGGTTTTGCGTAAGTTCGGAAGAATTCATAACCATACTGCTTTAGTTCTTTCCCTTTCAGTATATCCTTGTACAGCGTGTTTATACGCTCTTCAAGGGCGGAGGGTTTCTCTCTTATGGGCTCTTCCCTTATGAGGAGCTCTTTCGGGGTTATATCCTCTTCCCTTAGCCTGCGCTCATCTAAGTCTAACTCATCCCTTTGAATCTGTCTCTGCCTTCTCAAAACCTCTGGTGGAGGTGGTAGCATGGGGTCAACCCTGGGAGCAGGAATTTGCTGAAGGTGCCCCGGACTTGTTGTTCCTCCTTGTTGTGTTGGCAAAGATTGTGCAAAAGACTGCGAAATCAACAGAATTAAGCACATGAAGTAAACTAAAAGCTTTCCAGTTTTCTTAACTAAAACTCCCATTTTAGTTTCACACCTCCTACTAAGTTTAGCTTCTCTCCCTGATTTATTCTAAGCTGGATAGGTTTCTCTGCTATGTTGGGATTTTTAATATGCTCTACTCTCATGTAGGGAACTATTAATATTCTACCAGATTTTAGTTGAGGTCTGTATGATATGTAAAAAACCTCAGACTTTACGCTGGCTGGTAGATCGTGGGGTTGTCTCAGATAACCTCCTTCTATAAAATGCTCCAGTTCCTTTTCTACATAGCCTAATAAAACAAAGGTGTGTAAAACACTTCTTCCGTATGGATATCCAAGAACAAAGTCTTTGTAAGTAAAGCCATCTACAGGGTATCTGTGATGTGTATACATGGTTTTAGAGGTTTTTGTAAGTTCCCAGTTGAGAAAAAGTTTTTCCCTTTTGAGCCTTAAGCCGTATGTTTTAGCATCATCGTGGAACTTAAAAAGGATAAGAGGGAAATGGATTTTATTGGGGTCACCTTTTTTAAGCGGGCTTTCTACATCAGTGGCGTTGTTTTCGTAATAAAGCTCAAAGAGATCAAATTTTGAAACATTCAGATTAAACCTCAAATCGTAGCCAAAGTAAGAATCGTTGTCAAATCTTCCGCCTACTGTCTCTTCTCTACCTACTATAAGCTTAGGATATTCCTCTAGTTTGTATGTGGGTCTTCCTGAACCTCCGTAGAGTATAGCTCTGTTTACGCCTGCTTCAAGCCATAGAGTAGGTTTGTAGTTTATCCTGAAAAAGAGAAGGTGAGGGTCAGAGTGGTCTTCACGCTTTTCAAGAAGCCTTCCGTATAGGAAAATAAAATCCCAGAAGCCACCTAACTCTATAGGATAGTAATTCTGAAACCTTACGTGGTAAAAGGGTGGTGCGGTTGTGGATAGTAAGTTTCCATAACGAGACGGTCCAACTTTTATGTTGTCTTTACCTCCAACCAAGAAGTAATTAGCCAATCTTGCCTGAATAGAAAGCCTGTGCACATAGGCATTACTCTCTTGTCTGTTATTAACTCCTCTTATGGTGTAAGCAACATAAAGCGTATCCGCTAAACCCGCATCGCCTCCTATAGTGTAGTGTAGGTTGTATCCCTCTTCCAGCCTTATGCCCTCTTCTTCAGGAAGCAAAGAGAAGGCAGTTCTCTTTGTATTGTAAGAGGCTATCAGTTCCGCATACCTTACGAGTTTACTCTTTCTACAATAACTGGAGACTTCCAGAAGCATCTGTCCGGCTTT
>JANWYC010000146.1 GCA_025057245.1 Aquificaceae bacterium
AACCGTCCATCTTGCGTGAATGTTTCGTGAAAAAAACCTTCGTTGAAAGCTATATACTCAATATCTCCTATCGTGCCAAAAAACACACTTCTGAGACTTGCTTTTATTCTCCTAAGGTATTAAATTAAAGTTTTATGGGGAGGTATGTAATACTAACTGCCATTTTGCTGTTCTCTTGCGGTCCAAGGGTAGGTAAGCTGGAGGACTACGAAAGGAGAAACCCTTATCCGGGCAGAGAAGAGAGATTGGAGTATGCGTCAAGGGGTAGCCTTATGCCGAAGAACGGCTATCAGGACCTGTATTCAGAAAGAAGGGCAAGCAACGTAGGTGATATCCTATTCCTCCAAATAGTGGAGAGCATTAACGCAGTGCAAACGATTTCCAATCAGGCTCAGAGGTCTACCGCCTTCCAGCAAGGCATAAGCTCCTTCTTTGGTGTTCCTGCGGATACCCTTGCGGACATAAACGCCAGAGCCTCTGGTCAGTTTAACGCCAAGGGTGCTGGTAAGGTTCAGCAGACAGGTGTTCTAACCACAAGGCTTGCAGGTAGAGTAATGAAGGTTTACCCTAACGGCACCATGCTTGTTGAAGCGAGGAAAAAAATAGTAATGGATAACGCCCAGAGGGAGGTGGTGTTGAGAGGCATAGTAAGACCAGAGGATATTGACAGCACAAACACCATCACCAGTGATAAATTGGCAAGCTTGGAGGTGTTCGTAGACGGAAGAGGCTTCATGGTTGACGGAGGAACTCCAGGATGGTTGGCAAGAGTATTCGCAAAGGTATTGCCCTTTTAGTGGTTTTATTCTCTTTTGGCTTTGCTACCCGCGTAGGGGACATAGCTTCCTTTGAGGGCGGTAGAAGCAACTATCTGGTGGGATACGGTCTCGTGGTGGGCTTAAAGGGAACGGGCGACGGAAAAAGCACTATTTTTACCGTAAAGAGCATAGCCAACATGCTTAACAGAATGGGTATAGTGGTAGACCCAAGAAGGATGACCACAAAGAACGTAGCCGCGGTCATGGTTAGCGCAAAGCTTCCACCTTACGCAAAGCCAGGTATGAGGGTGGATGTGGAGATATCCTCCATAGGTGATGCTAAGAGCTTAGAGGGAGGGACGCTAATCATGACACCCCTGCGCGGTCCAGACGGAGAGGTATACATCATAGCTCAAGGTCAAGTTTTGGTAAGCGGATACGAAGCTCGCGGTAGAGGCGCCCAGCAGGTAAAGAACACGCCCACCGTAGGTTACATACCAAACGGAGGTGTTGTAGAGAGAGAGCTCCCCTTTCAGAACATTCCTGACGAGATAAACCTTTATTTGGACACGCCCAGCTTTTCTTTGGCTAAGCTGGTTCAAGACAGGATAAACGCAGAGTTTGGTGCGCAGGTAGCCCTTGCAATAGATGGTAGCACCATAAGGCTGAAAAAGCCAGAGGGTATAAGCCATGTAGATTTTCTGGCAAGGGTAGAGAACGTAAGGGTGGACGTGCCTTCAACCGCAAGGGTGGTAATAGACAGCCGTTCTGGAGTGGTTCTTTTCGGTGGTGATGTTACCATAAACCCGGTCTCTGTGGTGGTGGGTAGCTTGACTGTAAGCATAAAGGAAACGCCAGAAGTCTCACAGCCACCACCCCTGTCACCTGGTCAGACCAGAGTGGTTCCAAGGACTGAGGTTAAAGTTCAGGAAAAGGAGGCAAGAGTGCTTGAGCTTAAAGGTGCAACCGTCTCTCAACTGGTGGAATCCCTCAACAGGATAGGTGCTACGCCGAGAGAGATAATCTCCGTCCTTCAGGCTATAAAGGCTGCGGGAGCTCTCAGGGCAAAACTTGAACTGCTATAGCTAACTTTAGACCAAGGTCAGCACCGTCCTTCCCCTCTCCTCTTCCACGCCAACCACTTTGACCCTTACTTTATCGCCAAGTCTAAAGACTTTGCCACTGCTTACCCCCACCAATCTATGAGCTGGCTCGTCGTAAAGAAACTGGTCTCCAGAGAGAGTGGAGATACTTACCAGACCTTCCACCAAATACGCTTGTATTTCCACGAAAAGACCAAAAGACGTTACGCCGGTTATGATTCCGTCAAACTCCTCGCCCACGTGAGCCTTCATAAAGCGTGCCTTTAGTCTGTCTATGGCTTCTCTCTCCGCATCCTCTGCCAGTCTTTCTTGCTGTGAAAGGTGCATGCCAACCATCTCAAGGTAGGCAAGGGTCTTCTCGTAGTCTATCTCCTTGCCTTTTATTGCACTTTTGAGCAGTCTGTGAACTATTATGTCCGCATACCTACGTATGGGTGAGGTAAAGTGAGCGTAGTGTTCTGACGCAAGCCCAAAGTGTCCGACGTTGTGAGGTGAGTAGTGTGCCCTTTTCATAGAACGCAGGGTTAGAAACCTTACCAAGTTCTCCTCCGGTCTTCCCTCAAAGTCTTCGATTATCTTCTGGAAGAACTTTGGGTTAAGCCCGGGCTTTTTTACCTTATACCCGAGACCGGCTAAAATCTCAAGCAAGTTTTCCACCTTGGCAGGGTCGGGCTTTTCGTGCACTCTGTAAAGACAAGGATAACCCATCTTCTCAAGATGCATGGCTACCGTCTCGTTGGCAGACACCATAAACTGCTCTATAACCTTGTGTGCCACGTGTCTTTCGTAGGGCATAACCGCCACTGGCTCGCCGTATTCGTCCACCACCAGCTCAGCCTCAGGTAGGTCAAAGTCTATACTTCCCTTTTCCCAGCGCCTCCTCGAAAGCACCCTGTAAAGGTCCTCCATCAATCTGAGAGATTCCAAGAGCGGTTGGTATTTTGACTCTAAAGCCGGGTCTCCCACTATAAGCCTTAGGGCTTCGCCGTAAGTGAGTCTTGCCTTGCTTTTTATCACGCTTTCGTAAAGGTCGTAGTGCAAAAGCCTTCCGTTGTGGTCAAAGAGCATTTCACAGGTAAAAGCAAGCCTCTCTTCCATAGGCTTTAGACTGCAAAGGTCTGCGGATAGCCTTTCTGGAAGCATATGCAGGGCTCTATCGGGCAGGTAGAAGGTAAAGCCCCTTTTAAACGCCTCCTTGTCAATGGCAGTGCCTTCTTTAACAAAGTAAGACACATCCGCAATATGCACCCAGAGCCTGTAGCCTTCGTGCGTTTTCTCTATGGCTACCGCATCGTCAAAGTCCCTCGCCCTCTCCGGGTCTATGGTAAAACACACCTGATGCCTAAGTTCCTTTCTGTTAGTCCTTTCTTTCTCAGGGTCAAAGGTGAGTCTTTTAGCCTCTTTCAGTACATCCTCAGGATATTCTGTAGGCAGGTTATACTTTCTGATGAGCACCTCTATAGTCAGGTTTTTCTCTTCTGGATGTCCGAGCACCTGTTTAAGCCTACCCACCGCACGATGACCCTCTGAAGGAAACCTCTTTATCTCCACGATTACCAAAGTTCCATCCCTTAGCTCTTTACAGCCTTCCCCTTCAAGGACTATTATTTGATGCTGGTTTTCGTCCGTAGGTAAGCAAAGGCAGGATTTTTTCCTTCTTTGCACCTTGCAGACAAACTCTTTCTTATGCCTTTTCAGAACTCTTATTACCCTTATCTCCTTCTTCCCTTTGTATTCAACTACCTTAGCCCTGACC
>JANWYC010000147.1 GCA_025057245.1 Aquificaceae bacterium
CAAAGAACGGTGAAGCACACTACTATGTAGTAGCTTCCTATGACCGTCAAAGGAAAGTGTATTTGGAGGTTCATATAGACATCCTTGGGCTCCTGCAATCTTTTGCTGGGAGTGGGAAAAGGTTGGAGCTTTTCGTGGTTTCTGGTCCTGTAGTATTTTTCCAATGGAAGAATTTGGAGGGATATCCGGTTGAGATAGTCTCTCCAAATGTAAGAGAACTACTGGGATACTCCGCGGAAGAGTTTCTCAATAAAATTTTGAGCTACGAGGAGCTTGTTCATCCTAAGGATAAAGAGATAATCCTTAAAGAAATGGAGTATCACGCTAAGAGAAAATCTTCTTACTGGAGACATACTAACTATATATTAAGGAGAAAAGACGGCGCGCATATATGGGTTCTTGATTATACTGTGCCTTTGCTTGATAAAAATGGAGAGATAACGGGCTACTACGGATATATAATTGACATAGCAGAAAAACACGAACAGGAAGAGTTGTTACAAGTGCTTGCTGAATCAAACCCATATGCAGTGCTAATCTATGACTTTACAGAAAACAAAGTTCTATATGCCAACACGAACACCGAAAAACTTTCAGGATATAGCGTGGAAGAGCTCCTGAAAAATGAAAACCCTCTAAACCTGATTTACGAAAAAGACAGAGGTAAAGTCATAAAAAATCTCACCGCAAGAAAGGAAGGTTATTTTGGGAATATATCATACAGGCTAAGAATTATCACTAAAGATAAAAAGATAAAATGGGTAGAACTCTCTTCGGTTGTTTCTAGGTATAGAGGTAAGTTTGTATCAGTTTTAACCTTTAAGGATATATCGCAGGACATAAAGAGGGAAAGGGAGCTTACTATACTTGCTAACAGAGACCAGCTTACTAAGGTTTTTAACAGACATGCTCTTATTCATGAATTTGAAAGGCTCTTATCTCAGGCGAAGAGATACAATCAACCCCTTTCTGTAATAATTCTTGATATTGATGACTTTAAATCAATAAACGACACCTACGGACATATTTTAGGTGACAAGGTTCTAAAAGATATAGCAAGGGTAGTGAGAAGAACCCTGAGAAAAAGCGATATCTTTGGAAGGTGGGGAGGAGAAGAGTTTTTGGCTATCCTACCTATGACTTCAAACCCATACATACCGGCGGAGAAGGTTAGGTTAGCGGTGGAGGAGTACTGGCTTAAGAATAATATGAAAATAACCATATCCTTAGGTGCGTCAGTTTACAAAAAAGGTGATACGATGAACAGTTTAATTTCAAGGGCTGACCAAGCTCTATACCGGGCTAAGGCTGAGGGTAAAAACAGAACGGTTGTTATCTAAAGCTGGTTTTCCAACTGGGAGTTCATCTCCTTTACTTTCTCTTTCAGCTGTTCCTGATAATCTTTGAGTTTGAGGGCTAATTCAGGATACTTTATGGAGAGTATTCTGACCGCAAGAAGTCCTGCGTTAGCGCCGTTTCCTATGCCTACAGTGGAAACAGGCACGCCTGCGGGCATCTGAACTATGGAATAGAGGGAGTCAACACCGTTGAGATGCTTAGAAGGCACTGGCACGCCTATAACCGGTAATGTGGTCATGCTAGCTGTCATGCCCGGAAGATGGGCTGAGCCACCCGCACCCGCTATGATTACTTCTAAGCCCCTATCTCTTGCGCTTTTTGCGTATTCGTACATAAGCTCAGGCGTGCGATGGGCTGAGACTACCTTTACTTCACACTGAACACCAAATTCTTTCAAAACTTCATAAGCGGGCTTTAGCCATTCCCAGTCAGATAGGCTACCCATTATTATGCCTACAAGAGGTCCCTTCGTGTCCATAATTTTAACTATAGGACGGTATTATGATTTTTTTGAAAGTAAAACGAGTGGTAATTTCTCGCTTAGCGTATAATTTTACAGTAGGTGATTTATCATGGAAGGTTTTTTAGAAGGTATGGAGGATATAGAGGACAGGCTATGGCAGAGGCGGATGAAAGTGCTGTCTCAGTATGAGAAGGTTAAACAAGCCAGAGACAAAATAAGCTCTCTGGAAAAGATATTGGAAGAAAAACTTGGTATAGATATAGAAACCATTTACTGGCTCGTAGAGGAATACTACAATAAAAATCTGAACTTAAAGGACATAGAGAACATATACGACAGGGGAACGGTTAGTCTTATAGAATCAATTTTCCAAGGTCTAAAGGATATAAAAAACATGAAAAAAGAGCTTGACGATATCGAAAAAGAGATTTTTACCATAGATTCAAGCATAGATTGGCTGTTTGGTGAAATAGATAAATACAAGAAGAGATTGCAATGAGACCTACGAAAAGACCCGTAATGTTTATAGACCTTGACCGATGTATAGGATGTCTTTCTTGCGAGGTGGCTTGCGTTCAAGAGAAGGGAATAGAAGGGTTTTACATAAGACCTATGAAGGTATTCAGAGTAAAGAGCTCTGAAGAAAACCCAGATGCCTTTTTTTTACCTATGAACTGTTTTCACTGCGAGCCAGCACCTTGCGTTCATGCCTGCCCCACATCCGCTATGAGAAAAAGAGAAGACCAGATAGTCTACGTGGAAGAGTTAAGGTGTATAGGCTGTAAAGCCTGCATTGTTGCCTGCCCCTACGGTGCTATAACCTTCAACCCAAACACCATGAAAGTAGAGAAATGTGATTATTGCTACAAAAGAGTGGATAAGGGTCTTTTACCTTCTTGTGTCTCCAAGTGTGTAACCAACTGTCTTTACTTTGTGGAGATAGATGAAGCACCCAAGGAAAGACATAGAGCAAGAAGGATAGACTCAGAGTTATACAGAGAACTGTTTCTCTGGAGTTCAGAACAGTAGCGTTTCTCTAAACCATCTGCCGACGTCAAGGAATACACCCACAAAAGTGCCTAAGGACAGAAAAGGACCAAAAGGCAAGGCAAACTGAAGGCTCTTGCTCTTCATAATAATAGGTAGGGCGTAAAGCAGTCCGAAGATAGAACCAAGAAAGATAGCGTAAATCACACCCCATACCCCAGCCACAGAGCCTATAAAAGCTATTAACTTTACATCCCCAAAACCTAAACCTTCCATCTTTCTTATCTTTGTGTAATAGAGATAGACTGCAAAAAAAATTCCAGCCCCCGTCAGAGCTCCCGTAAGGCTTTCGGCGAGGCTAAAGTCTGTGCGGACGGAGGCACTTAGAAGACCAAAAACCAGACCCCCAAGAGTAAGTTCGTCTGGAAGCGTGAAAGTATCCCAGTCTATCAGACTTGCCACCAAGAGCATGGAGAAAAACACGAAAAAAACCAGCGCAGTTAACAAATCTTCAAACTTTAGCCTGCATAGCACCATAAGAATTCCTGCGGTAGCTTCCACAATAGGATATCTAAGTGATATTTTCCCTTTACAATGCCTGCACCTGCCGAGGAGTATAAGGTAAGAGATAATAGGAATGTTATCAAACCATCTTATGTTTACACCGCAGTGTGGACAGCGAGATGGTGGAGACAGTATGGAAATACCTCTGGGCATTCTGTAAATAAGCACGTTGTAAAAACTTCCAAAGACGGAGCCTACTACGAAAAGTAGAGCGTATTCCAGTAATTGATAG
>JANWYC010000148.1 GCA_025057245.1 Aquificaceae bacterium
GCCCTGACCACATCTCCACCAAAGAGCCTCTCCATCTCAAAAGGTGGTATGTATATGTCCTTCTTTCCCTCTCCTACTTCAAGGAAGCCGAAGCCAGCAGGATTGGGTATAACCCTGCCCATGACCACCTCTTCCTTGCTGAAGTAATACCTTCCATCTTCAAAGGATATCTTTCCGAACCTTTCTAGGCTTCTAAGTGCCTTCTTTAGAGACTTTCTCCCCTTCTGGTCTAAGTTTAGCCTTTTAGCTATTTCCTCAAAGGTCAACGGCTTTTTAGAAGCCTTGATAAGGTCAAAAACGACCTCCTGTGTTAATGCCTCCTCCATCCTATACTATTAAAACACGAACCTGTCCTGAGTGAGGAATTACTACAGCTCTTTCCTCTGCGGTCTTACGCATCGTCCACCTGCTTTGTTCAGAAACGCTCTTTGAAGCTTAAAATTCAAACACTTGAAAGTTTGAGTAGAAACGGTGAAGCAAGGCTTCCATAAGTTGGTTTTTACCCTTTAGGCTATGTAAGAAAGGTCCATCCTGTCGCCGTAGCGGTGTAAAAGCACCTTTCTCAGGTCTGGGTGTTTTTCAAGTTTTGGGTCTTCCCTAGAGAGCTCCTCCGCATCTTCCTTAGCCCATTGCAAAAACTGCCTATCCTGAGCCCTTGCCAAGTTTGCCACCATAAAGCCAAAGTATCCTGACTGAGACTCACCTATAAGCTCGCCAGGACCTCTTATTTTCATGTCCTCCTCCGCTATCTCAAAGCCGTTGTTTAACCTTACCAACACTCTGAGCCTTCTAATTGCGTTGCTGTCCGTTCTTATCTCCTCCGGCACTATGAGAAAGCAGTAGCTTTGCAAGTCTGACCTTCCCACCCTTCCCCTTAACTGATGCAGTTGGGAAAGACCAAACTTGTGAGCAGACTCTACAACCATTACCGTGGCATCTGGCACATCCACGCCCACCTCAACCACGGAGGTGGACACCAACACATCGCCTTCACTCTTAAACTTTTCCATGACCTCACTTTTTTCCTTTTCTTTCATCCTTCCGTGAAGAAGGAGAACTTGCTTGTCGGCTAAAAGGCTCTTCCATCGTGCGTGTTCCTGAACTGCGGACTTTAGCTGAAGGCTTTCTGACTCTTCTATTAGGGGATATATAACGTAAACTTTATGACCCTTTGTCAGCTCGGTCTTTATGGCACCGAGGACTTTTTCAAGCTCATTTTCAAAAAACAGCCTTGTAATAACTGGCTTTCTTCCCTTTGGCATTTGGTCTATAACAGACAGGTCAAGGTCTCCGTACATGGATAAGGCGAGCGTTCTCGGAATGGGCGTTGCACTCATGACCAAACAATGAGGATAAAAGCCTTTGCCCTTTTCCAAGAGGAGCTTTCTCTGCAAAACACCAAAGCGATGCTGTTCGTCTATTACAACAAAGCCGAGTCTGTTAAAGCTCACTTCCTCCTGTATAAGTGCGTGCGTTCCCAGAAGAACATGAATGTTTCCCCTTTCTGTATGATACAGAACGCTTTTCCTAAGACTACCCTTAACGGAGCCTGTTAGAAGACCAACCTTCACACCCAGAGGCTCAAGAAACTTTTTAAAACTCTTGTAGTGCTGTTGTGCCAGTATCTCCGTAGGAACCATAACCGCGCTTTGGTATCCTTCTACTGCAAAGGCGTAAGCTATTGCCATAGCCACCACCGTCTTACCACTACCCACATCACCCTGTAATAGCCTGCTCATAGGTCTGTTGCTCTTTGTGTCCTCAAGAATCTCCTTTATGACCCTTTCCTGTGCGGGCGTAAGGCTAAAGGGTAGTCTTTTGACAAACTCCCTTATGCTACTCTCAGGGTTGCTAAGGCTGACCGCAGGGAGTTCCTTCGTCTGTGCCTTTATGGTCTGAAGAGCCAGTTGAAAAAGAAACAGGTCTTCGTAAACGAGCCTTTTCTGGTAGTCAGTGCTAAACTGATTTAGGTCCTCTTCGGAGGCGTTTACTGGTCTGTGAATAAAGTAAAGGCTCTCCGCTATTCCCGGCAGTTTTCTTTTTTCTAAGATGCCCTTAGGCAGGTATTCTGGCATGTATTTGGCATACTCGGAGAGTTTGTTAAGCACGTTTCTTAAAAGGTTGTGCCTTCTCTCGGCGGATATGCTCTTCAGCTCACCTTCAGTTCTTATGTAGTAAAAGGGCACTATTTTACCCGCTTGGTCTTCGGACAGAATTTCCGGATGAACCATGTATTTTTCACCTCTGTATTCTTTGAGCTTTCCGTAGACCACCAGCTCCTGACCCTTTCTAAAACGGTTAAGCGCCCTCTGCTCCTTGTATTTAAACCTCAAAAACAGCCTTCCAGTAGGGTCTTCCACTTCTACCCACATAGGATACTTCTCCTCCTTGTCAAAGCCGGTGCTTAACACTTTTACCTTAAGAGCCACCTTCTGTCCAGGTTTTGTGGTTTTTATGGTATTCGTAAGCCTTCTGTCTTCGTATCTTACGGGTGCGAACCACAGTGCGGACATAAAGTCTTTGATGTGAAAGGAAGTCAGCGTCTTTTTCTCCTTTTCATCAATGGACTTGAGACTTTGCAAAGGTTTAAGAAAGGCTTCAAGAGGCTTTTTTTCCACTCCAGAAAAGTCTATTTCCTGCTTCTGGCTTGGCTTTTCCAACCTGCTTTGAAGCTCTTTCAGAATAGCCTTCTTCTTCTCCAAGGTAAGACGGTCAAAGTCTTTCAAAAGCTCAAGGTAGGAGGGCTCAATATGGTCTCTAAGAAGGTTAAAAAGATACAGACCAACCCCAAAACTTCTCCTTAACTTTAAGTATCCGTCTTTAGAGAGCTCCTGTATAAACTCCTTTGCCTTCTCTTCTTTCATGTTCTTTCAACGGCGGTCTATCCCCCCAAAAGCCTTCTATACTTGTTAACCGTTCTTCTTGCTATGTGTATTCCCTTTTCTGAAAGCAAGCGCGAGAGCTCCGCATCAGATTTGCCCTTACCTTCGCCCTCTAAGAGTTCTTTCAGCTCTTTTAGTATCTCCTCTTTGCTGAACCCTCCCTTCACTTCCCGCAGGAAAAAGAACCTGAGAGGGTAAACGCCTATGGGCGTTTTTACGTGCTTCCTACTGACTATCCTGCTTACAGTAGACACGTTTATGTTCAGTTTGTTAGCCACCTCGCTTAGGGTAAGGCTCCTTAGAGGCTCTTTACCTAACATAAAACCGCCCTGTCTTTGTACTATCAGCTCACCCACGGTGCGTAAAAGCCTGCGCCTAAGGTCCAAAAGAAAGGCAACCTGCTTTGCACTGCCGGAGGCTTCCACGTCCCAGAAGTCGTCCATCAGAAAAACATACCACTCCCCGTTGTCAAACTCAAAGAACAAGTCCACGCTACCACCCTTGTAAACAACCTCGTCCCCCTCAAAAGGGCTTAGCTTTAGTCTTGACAGCACTTCCCTCGCTCTAAGGTCCTTACTCTTGCCCCTTAGAACCTTTAAAACCTCCTCGCCAAGCCCCCTCTCTTCTGGATACAGCTCCTCTATCTGAAGAAGGATAAACTCCTCAAGGCTAACACAGGCTACGCCAAGAGGTTCTATCTCCCTTCTTATAAAG
>JANWYC010000149.1 GCA_025057245.1 Aquificaceae bacterium
CACGAAATCTGGAAAATTTCTGTATACTAACTCAAAATATTTAAATTGATTATCCGGAAATAATAAAAGTTCTATCAATATTGTATTGAGCATGGACTGACTGATATAGTATTTTTTCTCTTTTTCCTTTTCTTTTACATAAACTAGAACAAAACCTTTCTTGTCACTTGAGTAATCAAGCACCTTTCTGCCGTCTTTGTATTCTATATATCTGGAAAATTCTATATCCAGTGTGTCCTTCTGGTTATATATCTCTCTGTAAACTCCCTCGTCAAGACTCACATTTCTTTGGCACGCCGGCTCCTTGCAACCATCAAAGACTACAACACCGTAGCTATTAGGTAAACCAGCCACCTGTCTTATCGCTCCTAATTTTAAAAGCATATCGCTTGTTATCAACACATACACATTCCTACGGGAAGACTCAGTATCTTTACTGGATAAAAGAGTTATTATCTTATGGGCTTCCTCTTCGGGGGAGAGTAGGGCTCTGGCTATGAGTTCAGTCTTCTTAGTACCTTGTGAGCCTCCGTCGTGAAAGGTTGCCCTACCAGAGTAATACTGAATGGCATATCCCCAATCCCACCATGTGAATATAGCAGACCCCTCAGGTGTTAGTTCCTTAAGTTTTTGAAAGTCCTTCCAAGTTTCAGGATAAAAGTAAAACTCGGGCTTTCTAAAAATTATATAGTTAAGAGGTTGTGATATAGAGAAAGCTGTAAAGATATACAGCGGAGCAACAAACTTTAGCTTAGGATTTTTTAACACATTGGAGAAAAGCCTGTATGTATCCCAAAGAAAGAAGCTGAACCCGATGGAAACGAGAGGCACTACATACATAAATAACCTAATGTTGCCCTTGTGGTAAGCTAATATTGAAAGAATGACAAAAGGCGTAAGTAAAAGCCCCCACCTCCAGAGTCTAAAGAACCATAAGATAGATATGACAAAATATAACTTGCCCACTATGAACAGATTATAACTTTGAAAAAAGCCTATATTAGCTTGCTCTGCTATTGTTTGTAGGACTCTATGTGCTTCCTCAGAACCTTCAATAAGTTCGTGAGGCACGAAATACGCCGAAACTCTATATACGGCATCTAAACCGGGGATGTGCCCAAAAAGAGGATAGGAAATTGCTGAGAAAGTTATTAGAACCAAAAGTGAGTAATAAAGACTTTTGAAGTTCCTTTCCCAGAGAGTTAAAATCGTAAACCCAAAGAAGCTTGCTAATATAAACTCAAAGTGGGCATACCACCAGTAGTATAAAAGATTATTTACAAGTAAAGCAAGAAAGTACACATGCTTTGGACCTTCTTTTATCACTTGCAAAAATATGTAGGCGTTCATAAAGGGGAAAAACAAGTTTAGACTGTCAGTATCTATGAGATTTGCTTCAGTTCTATCTAAGTAAAAAGGTGACATAGTAGCCATAGAGCTTGCCAGAATTCCTACTATTGGATACCCAAGTTTATTTAGAAAAAGAAACATAGGTATTACAAAGAGACTTGAAAACATAATGTCCATAAAAGTCCCTATCCACTCAGGAGGGGCACCCGTGATTCTGTATACTGAATGTCCCAAAAAACCTATCATCGGGAAAAAGGGGTACTCGATTCCATCTGGGAAATATCTCAAGTTATCAGGATTTATAAAGCCGTCTCTTATTAATCTTGCAAAAAGAAAGCCGTCTGGATTTTGAATAAGAGGTTTACCCTCTTGCATGTAAACTTCTGGTTTTGAAAACCAGTGGTATAGACTGATTAATCTGACTAAGACCCCGAGGAGTAGTGGTATGAACATCAGCCTTATATGTGGAGGGAACATAATAAGATACTATTATAACTAAAGTTTTGCACGGATTGAGCCTGCTTCTATCAATCTTATCCCTTGAACCCCTACACTAAACCTATGATTGACGAAGTCTTTCTATAGTATATTGCAGTGCATACTATAAAAGTAAAAACCTTAGGACCTTGCTCCACAAGTTTTACTCCACATAGCACCTGAAAGGTTTTATGGTAACTTCGCACTTGGCTACATGCAAGGACTCAGAACCAGAGATGTAAGCCCTTATTGCCCCAGCGGTTAAGACACCCTCTTGATTACATTGGGGGTTAGCCATAGTTTCCATAACTACCGTCCCCCCTGCTGTTGTAGTGTTGGCTCTGCAATTAGGAAAGCGATAGTCCTCTAAGGGACTGTAAGTTTCAGTTCCAGAAGTAGGGTTGTTGACAGAACAGTAAGAAGCTATATCCGACATACAAGCTCTCAAAATTGGAAGAGCATAAGATGTAACTTTTGCCTTCGAGCTGTACTTAGTGTAGACTGGCATGCTTAAGGAGGCTAAAATAGCAACTATAGCTATAACCACGAGGAGTTCAACTAAAGAAAAACCCCGAGCGAAGCACTCGGGGACAAGGCGCTTCCACATAGTCAGTTGCCAGCTTCAACGGTGCACTGAACTGACTGACTTGAACCGGTTGCAGTGCATCTGGCTCTGTAATCAGTTACACCTGCTATTGTTGCTTTTATAAAGGTGCCACTCGGTATGTTTAAAGCACCATCTGAAGTGCAAGATGCTGCACCGCTACCATCTACGGCCAATGTCACTGTCCCACCTGCGGTTGAAACGCTGGTATTTCTACAGTTGCCACCAGGAGAGTTGGAACCAGTAAGGTTAGCGTTGGGGATAGAAGCACCTGGGTTTTCTATGCACCAAGTGGCAAGGTCTATGATACATCCCCTTGCCACAGGCATCGCATAGGAGCTCACCTTTGCCCTTCTTTGGTAAGCCAGATACTGAGGTATGGCAAGTGATGCCAGTATGGCTATGATGGCTATGACCACCAGCAATTCAATCAGAGTGAAACCCTTGCTGGCGTTGAGCTTAAGTGCTTGCTCTGTTGACCTGTAGAATCTTCTCATGACACCCTCCTTAAAGTTTATTTCCCCCACTGCCCGGGCACACTGAGGGATAGGTATATCTTATTCCTGTGTGAATAGTCTGTCAAGTTTTTTACGAAAATTTCACGAAACTTTTGGACTTTGGCGGAGCTGAAAGGAAAGAGCAACGCAGAAGGATAAGAAGAGAAGCCCCAGCACCTTAAGGGGCGTGGAGCCTGTGGATATAAGATACAGGGCTGGAAGGGGCAGGCTGTAAAAGAGGATGGTCCAGAGCGAGCGGTCCGAAGTATCCAAGCCCAAGATGCCTGCCACTGGTGGGCTACCTCTGGTTTTGATAAAGGTATAGTAGTATAGGGGTATGAACACAAGAGAAAGGGTCGCCTGTAGCCACAGGACGGCTCTCGTGCTGGTAAATATACTAAACAGAAGGTTTCTAAAGTCCTGAGAATACAAAGACAGCTTTAGCAGGTAAAAGAGGAGGAGGCTGTCCAGAAAGAGAGAAAGGAGAAGGGGTAAGGCTTCCAGATTTTGAGAAGCGTGTCCTGCCACTTTCACCTCGCACAGACCTTCCAGAGCTTTTTTGAGCTCCGCCCACTTTTCCTCTGGACACTGAAGGCTAAAGCTGTCGCGCCCGCTCAAAAGGCTCCTGTAGAGGGGTGAAGGGTCAATACCCAACTCCGCCAGCTTAG
>JANWYC010000014.1 GCA_025057245.1 Aquificaceae bacterium
CTCTCTTTTTTTCTCACTGATAGCCAGCCTGTATCCATCTTACAAAGCCAGTAAGCTAAACCCTGTTGACATATTCAGAAGCGCAGGATAAAGAGAGCCATGTTTTTTAGAGTATAGTTCCCATCCTCATAGTCATTTATTCAACCACGAGAATGGGTCTCGCAGGTAGAGGGACTATAAGCTCCTCTATGGAATTGGCTCTTTACCAATCCCAATTAGCATTAATATGGGCTAATCCCGCTTTACCGTTCACACCTTGCGGCGTTGGACGCCAACTACTCCGCACGATGCGGGAATACTTTAAAACCGTAATTGAACTTTACCAATTTGTTTATCCCTCTCTTGAAAAAGTATTGCAGGTCTTCCACTACAAGCTTTGCAGGTCTGTAGAGTGCTACAACCTTGTTTAAAATCCTTCTTATCTCCTCAATATCCCCCTGTAATACTTCTCGTTCTCATACTTCTCCTTTTACCACCTTCTTGTATTTATCCCTCACTTCTTGCTTAGTCTTAACTTATAAGAATTACACAATTGATTCGTCTTTGCTAAAAGTGCTTTGTAAATCTCACACCATCGTAGTATCCATCCTCTACAAGAATGTTTTGAATTCTTCAAAAGCCAGAAAGACGAGATTTGCGTTAGAAGTTAAACTTAGTGATGTTTTCTATCCTTCGTAATGAAAGTGGCCCAGGGCGGGCTCGAACCGCCGACACCCCGGTTTTCAGCCGGGTGCTCTACCAGCTGAGCTACCGGGCCTTTACTCGCACCGATATTATATTATAACAAAAAGCCACAAAAAGGGTAGTGGTTGTATTACTACAAAAGCACAGCCTTAGGGCATACCATTGCCTTTCGGCTAATGCCAAAGCCTTACAACACATCAAGGGCATTTTGGAGCATTGCGGTGGTTTTATGTAGATTTACTCTATACTTTAAAATAGTGAAGGCTCTGTTATTATACCTCTACACTGTGTTGCTGGTGAGCTCCTGTGCCAGGATAGTTTTAGTGGAAAACCCACTTAGTTCTCAAGAACACACCACACTTGGATACATCTACGAAATTCAGGGTAAGTGGGAGCTGGCTGAGCGCGAATACTTAAGGGCTATTAAAAAAGACAGAAAAAACTGGCTCGCCTATTACAACCTTGGAAACATCTACGCTAAGAGAGGTGATTGGACAAAAGCGGAGAAAAGTTACAGAAGAGCTCTAAACATAAACAGAGACCCAGATACTCTGAATAACTTGGCTTACGTTCTCAACAAGAGAGAAGAGCACTGCTCTGCGTTGAGGTTTGTGAAAGAAGCAATAGGTAAAGCTGATAGGGAAGAATACAGAAAGACTAAAGAAGAAATACTCAACGCTATAGAGAGTAAAAAGTTAAACTGCCTACTTCCTGAAGAGGAAGGGCATCTTTGGTAAGCGCGGGAGTTCTCTTGCGTTTAACATCCTTTTCATTGCTTTTTTCATCTCTTCATACTCTTTTAGCACCTTATTAACGTCAGAAACGGTAGTTCCACTACCCTTGGCTATTCTCTGCTTCCTGCTCATGTTGATTATCTTGGGGTTTCTCCTTTCTTGCTTAGTCATGGAAAGTATGATTGCTTCCATTTTTTTGAACATATTCTCATTAATCTTCACATGCTTTAACTCGGCGCCTATGCCGGGGAGCATACCCAGTAGCTTATCCAGGGGTCCCATGCTCTTTATGAACCTTATCTGTTTTAAAAGGTCCTCAAGGTCAAACTCACCCTTCATTACCCTGTAAGCCATTACCTGAGCCTCGTCATCGGGTATTGCCTTCTGAACCTTTTCCAAAAGGCTTTGAATATCACCCAGACCCAGTATTCTCTGAGCTATCCTGTCTGGATAGAAGGGCTCTATGTCCTCTATTTTCTCACCGACACCTATGAACTTAACAGATACGCCCAAGGCTTCTTTTACTGATAGGGCAACGCCACCCTTTGCATCGCCATCCATCTTGGTAAGAAGCACGCCGGTAAGACCTAAGAGCTGATGAAAGGTTCTGGCGGATTCTAAAGCGGATTGTCCTTGCATGGCATCCGCCACATATATGACCTCGGAGGGTTTTACCAGCTCTTTTATCCTTCGGAGCTCTTCCATAAGCTCTTCGTCCACATGAAGCCTTCCTGCGGTGTCAAGGAGCAGATAATCCACGCCATCCCTCTTAGACCTTTCGTAAGCCCTCTTAGCTATTTCAAGAGCGGTCAAACCCTCTTCAAAACCGTAGTATTCCACCTGAACTTTCTCCGCCAGCCTCTGTAGCTGTAGCATAGCCGCAGGGCGTCTTACGTCCGTAGAGCTTACCGCCACCTTGTAGCCTTTTTCTTTCAAATAGTATGAAAGTTTCCCTATGCTGGTGGTCTTACCAGTGCCCTGAAGCCCTACGAAAAGCACCGTTCCCTTCTCTAAGTCCTTTTTTTGACCACCTAAGGTTTCCACAAGCTCTTCGTATATGCTTACAAGAAAGCTGTCTTGAGGTGATGGGCTTTTACTCAGGTCTTGATTGATAGCTTTTTCTCTCACCCTTTTTATAAAACTTTTCACCACGTCGTAGTCTACGTCAGCCTCGAGGAGTGCAGTTCTAACATCCCTGAGTATGTCGTTAACCTGTTTCTCCGTTAACTTCCTCGTATCCCTGAGCCTTCCTATGGCTTTACCAAACTTTTCCGTGAGTAGTTCCAGCATGATTTTAGTATAATACAGTTTTATGCCCGCTTTCAAGGTAGCGGTTTTAGAAGGTGACGGCATAGGTCCAGAGGTAGTATCCTCCGCTCTGAAAGTGCTTGAGGAGATGGGTAAGCTCTCTGGAGTAGACTTTGTCTTTGAAAAGGCTCTTATAGGTGGGTCTGCCATAGACCAGAAGGGAACTCCCCTGCCGCAGGAAACTGTGGAGCTGTGCTTAAACTCAGATGCGGTGCTTTTGGGTGCGGTGGGTGGACCAAAGTGGGATAACCTGCCTACAGAGCAAAGACCGGAGAAAGGGCTTTTGGGTATAAGAAAGGCTCTTGACCTTTATGCAAACCTCAGACCCGCAAAGGTTTACGAGCCACTCATTGCCTCGTCGCCTTTAAAAGAGGAAGTTGCCAGAGGAACCGATTTTGTGGTGGTAAGGGAGCTCACGGGAGACGTGTATTACGGAGAGCCGAGGGGCGTATTCTTTCAAGACGGCAAGAGAGTGGGCGTAAACACCATGAAATACACTGAGGACGAGATTAGAAGGGTGGTGAGAAAAGCCTTTGAGATAGCTCGTCAGAGAAAGAGAAAGCTCACAAGCGTGGATAAGTCTAACGTGCTTGAGGTAAGTGGTCTTTGGAAGACTGTGGTGGAAGAGGAGGCAAAAAGCTACCCAGATGTGGAGCTGGAGCATCTTTACGTGGACAACTGCGCCATGCAAATAGTTAGAAGACCCTCTTCCTTTGATGTGATAGTAACGGGGAACATCTTTGGTGACATTCTCTCCGATGAGGCTGCGGTTATAACGGGAAGCCTTGGCATGTTGCCCTCCGCCAGCCTTGGAGACAAGTATGCACTTTACGAGCCGGTGCATGGCTCCGCACCAGACATTGCGGGCAAGGGGGTAGCAAACCCCATAGCTACCATCCTCTCGGTGGGTATGATGCTCAGGTATTCCTTTGGCTTGAAAAAGGAAGCGGACTTTTTAGACAAAGCGGTGGAGTTAACCCTTCAACAAGGCTACAGAACACCTGACATATACAGTGAAGGGTGCATAAAAGTAGGAACAGAAGGTATGACTGAGGCTATAATACAAGCGGTGAGGAAGTTATGGCAAGAGTAGGGCTTATAGTTTTTCTTCTTTTAGTTACCCTTGTAAAGGCTCAAGAGGTCTTTGAGGGGTTAAGGCAGTTTTTCGGCAGAGAAGGATATGCGGTCAGGGTAGATGGAAACAGGGTCATAGTTGACTTGGGAAGGGACAAGGTTAGAGTGGGTGAGGAGTTTGATGTTTACAGAGAGGGTAGGGAAGTGGTCCACCCCGTGACGAAGCAAGTTCTGGGCAGGGAGAGGGAAAAAACTGGTAGGATAAGAATAGAGCAAGTTCAGGAAGGTTTTTCATACGCTACGCTTCTTGAGGGCTCTGTAAGGGAGGGTGATAGGATAAGGTTAAGTGTAGGCAGGGTGTGTTTTGAAGGCTCAGAAGACGGTCTGTATAGGCTAAGGTCTGCGCTTGAGGAAGTAAGCAAAGACAAGGGGTGCGCATACACTATTAGAGAGTTAAGAGACGGCTTGGGCGTAGAATTCAGGGGAGCTCCAGTTGCCTTCTTCCAGCAAAGGCAAGTAGCCACAAGGTCTGAAAGGGTTAACCTTGAGGAGCTTAACGTTCTCTCCAGAGCAAAACTAATTCGCTCTTTAAATTCCTTGCCTTTGTCCGCAGACCTGTGCGACCTTACTGGAACTGGAAAGGAGTTTTTGGTTCTGCTATTTCAGGGAAGGGTTGAGGTGCACGAGCTAATAAAGGCGGAGCTAATCAGAAGGTTTGAGTACACACTACCCGCGGGCGTATCTGTAGGTCTTCAGTGTGGAAAGATAGGAGAAGGAAATCAAGACTTGGTAATCGTAAACATGGTCACTGGAGACAATCCCAGCTCCATAATACTAAAAGCGGTAGGAGACGGCTTCATACCAGTGGTTAGGAATGTTCCCTACATTATGGGTATACTCAACAAGGAAAGGGCAAGGGAAACATTTATAGGTCAGAGGTTCAGCCTGAGGGATAAGTTCGGTCAAGCGGTAAAACTTTCTCTTCAAGGTGAAAGACTTAGAGAAGTGTCTCCCTTTCCTTCACCAAGAGGTTTTAGGATAGACAGTGCCTTTAGTTTTGGTGAGTATTTGCTGTTTACTGACACATCGGGAAGACTCAGAGCTTTCAAGGGTGACGGCGAGATATTTTCCACGGAGGAAGGCTTTGGTGGCTCTTACACGCTGGTAGAAATACCCTTAGAGCAGGGTAAGATAAACTTTCTCTTTAATCCAAAGGGTGTGCAGGGTAAACTGTTGGACTACAGCCTTGCCATAGTGGTAAAGAACCACATGGGTGTGGCGCAGAGGTTCTTTGACATAGTTAAATACAGCAGGGGTGAGCTTTTCCTCGTTGCGGAGAAGCGTAAAGATGTGATGTTTATAAAGCAGATAAGGGGTGGTAATTTTGAAGAGGCGGTTCAATCCCTTCTCATGACAAAGGACGGCAGGTTGTTAGTTATAACGGGTAAGACTGGCACTATGGGCATCCAGAACAGGGGTGAGGTTTACGAAGTGGAGTTAAGCCTCCTGTAGTTTTCTCTGAACGATAACTTTGAACCTACCTCCCATGCTTACCAGCATAGTCTTCAGTCTAGAGAGCCTTTCCACATCTTCAGGCTCCTCCGATACGCTTAACCTCTCCAGCTCCTTTATAAAAACGGAGCTCTCCATAAGAAAATCCCTAAGACTTTTCAAACTTATGCTCTCAAGCCCGTAGTCCTTACCATACTCTTCAAGAAGGGAAAAGTTAACGTGTGCGGTAATGTCCATACCTTCTGAAGGAGTAGGGTAAAACTTGTGAGCCTTGTAGCCAGCCATAGTGCCGTCGGGAAACTTTTTAAGCTCCTCCGTAGTGTATCCGTAGTCAATTACTATGTGGTATCCTCTTCGTAAGTGCGCTGCTACCTCCCTAAGGAAGTCCACACATTCAAGGCACACTTCCACCGTTTGTGAAAGGTTTTCGTATCCCATTCTCTTCAGAACTTCTACCAGCCTGTCGTCTTCCAGCTCCCGCCACAGCTCTGAGTCATTCTGTAAAAAGAGTTCCTTTCCATCCCTTATCACATGCACTGGCAAACAGTCAAAAAACTCGTTGGAAAAAACCACGCCCTCCAGATTCACCAAGCTTTCAACCCAAAACACTTTGTTTCCAAACTCCTTAAGCCTCTCCCTCTGCACCTTTATTAGTGTGGGACTAAAGTCGTAGATGTAGTATCTTAAATTTCTGTAGATTTCTTTTTCCGTCTCTTTGTAGTAGGTCAGCACATCGTATGCAAGAGCTCCGCTACCGCCACCCAACTCTAAAAGAACGGGCTCTTTAAATTCACGTAGCAACCCTGCTATATACTCCGCCAGCGCATAGCCGAAGGACCTGTCTAACTCTGGTGCGGTGAAAAAATCCCTGCGAAAGTCAGACCTACGGTAGTATTCTTCAACCGCTTTAGCCATCCAGTCTCTAAAAGAAATCATCCCGGAGGCCAGCTCATACTGCGACCGGCTATAAAGTGTAGGTGCAGATGGAATACGCTCTGACCCGCATCCTTTCCCACGTTAAACACGAGCCTGTAGCCTTTGTTGAGCTTATCGTCCGGTGCATATCCCAGCTCCTCTCCTATCTTTTTAGCTACGTAGAACATATGACCTACCACTGGAACATCTTCAGGCTCAAGGCTTTGAACCCCCACCATGTGCTTTTTTGGAATTATAAGAATGTGAGTGGGCGCTACGGGGTTAATGTCGTGAAAGGCATAAACCAGCTCATCTTCATAAACGCTCTTTGAAGGTATTTCCTTCCTCACTATCTTGCAAAAGATACAGTCCTGCATGGCATACCTCCGCCTATAGATTATAAGTTAAGTCCCAACCTTTCTCTCAAGCAGTCTATAACCTGAGAAAACACCTCCTCCTCATCCCTCGCACCGTCTATGACCACTATCCTATCCTTTTCCTGACTAGCTACAAGTAAGTAAGCATCCCGGACTTTACGCAGGTATTCTCCCCTTTCAAAACGTGTCCTGCCTCCACCCACTCTCTCAAGGGCTAACTCAAGGGGGATGTTGATAAGAAAGGTAAGGTCTGGCTTTCTGCCTCTTATGGCTATGTGATTGAGTATGCTAACAGTGCCCAAGTTTATCTCCCTGCCGTAGCCTTGATAGGCGGTGGTAGAGTCTATAAACCTGTCCAGAATAACAATCTTTCCTTCCTTTAGGTCTGGAAGAACCCTTTCCCACATAAGGCTTGACCTTGCGGTCTCGAACAGCAAGAGCTCTGTGGTAGGGTCTGTTTCAAAACTCAGGATTAACTCTCTTATCTTCTCAGCCAGCGGTGTGGAACCGGGATCTCTGTAAAGAGATGTCTTATATCCAAGGCTTTCAAGATACTGGTATAACTTTTTAGCCTGTGTGCTCTTCCCAGAGCCATCTATGCCCTCAAAGGTTATAAGCATGCCTAATATATTGCCACAATTCTTGAATCGCCAGAGAAGAGAGAAAGGGTTGCCTACCTTCGTGCCTTATCAATTGACCCGTCCCCATCAAAGAAAAGGCTTGAAGACACTGAAAACTCAAAGCTTACCCCACTGGCTGAGTGCGGGTGGTTATGACCAGAAAGCGTGGAACGGTTAATCCGCTTACATTAGACAAAATGGAGTTTACTTACACTTTCAGTTCAAAACTATGGCTTTCTTCTTGTTTTTGCATATGGAGTTCGAGCCCTGCCTTCATCTCCTTTATTGTTGCCTGAGAAGCTACTCTGTAATCCTGAGGTGAAGGGTCCGCTGGCGCTAAGGCGGCGGCGCGCACTATTTGCATTTTCCTTATAGTCTCTTCTGGGGTTGACTCCTCAGAGAGGTCTATGGAAACCTCCCCACCAGTTATGTATAGCCTTCCGTCTGGTCCCACTGTGTAGCTGTATTGCACTGCGCCCGCGTATTGACCCCCAACTGCTTTATGTGCCATCTCGTGAGCCTTGACTTTTTGCTCTGTAAGTCTAAGTTGCTGAAGCACAAGGTAGCAAGATGGGTCTTGACTACAGCTCCCACCTACCCGCATAATTTTAAAATATATTCCTGAGCTTTTCAAAAGCTTGGTAATTAGTCAGGTCAAGCTGTAAAGGTGTTATGGAGACAAAGCCATGATAAACAGCCCAATAATCCGTGCCTTCCTCCAAATGCCATCCAAACTCCTCCGCTGTTATCCAGTAGAGAGGTCTTCCCGACGGGTCCGTAAGCCTTAAAACTTTCTCTTTGTATGCTCTCTTGCCCTGTTTTGTAACCATAAAGCCTCTTATGTCCTTGTATGGTAAGTTTGGTATGTTTACGTTCAGATATGTGTTCTCTGGCATACCCTTTTCAAGCACTTTCAAAACCACTTCCTTTGCCACTTTAGCAATCTCGGAGAAGTCCACGTCCTCCCTTCCAAAGGCGGAGAAGGCTACCGAAGGTATACCCAGAATGCGACCTTCCATAGCACCAGACACCGTTCCTGAGTAGGTTATATCCTCACCCAGATTTGGTCCTTCGTTTATGCCAGAACATAACAGGTCTGGTTTTTTACCGTCAAGAAACAAGTAATATCCAAAGTGAACGCAGTCCGCTGGCGTTCCGCCTATAACCGTCCAGAAGTCCTCATCTACCCTTCTTATTCTAAGAGGCTGGGTAAAGGTTAGAGAGTGCCCTACACCGCTCAGGTTTCTGTCTGGTGCAACTGTTATGACTCTTCCAAGAGTTCTAAGCTCCTCTCTCAGAGCTCTTATTCCTTCAGAAAAGTATCCATCATCGTTAGTCAGCAGAAAAGTAAACATCGTTTATATTTTATCCTTATGGTCTGTCCCAAATGTAGAGGAAGCGGTTTCATAGATAGGGGCAATGCGGTAGAACCCTGCACCTGTAGGTATGAGGGCATAAACCTTCAGAAGTATTTGAACATTCCACCAAGGTTTTTGCTTGTGGATTTTGAGAACTACAATCCCATATTTCCTTCCCAGAAGGTGGCTTTGGAAGTATGTATGCACTACGCCCATAGCTTTAAGCAGGAGGAGGGAAAAGGTCTTACTCTGTTGGGACCCTCGCAGATGGGCAAGACACACTTAGCGGTAGCGGTTCTCAAAAAGGTATACCAGCTAAAAAAAATAAGAGGGCTCTTCTTTGACACAAAAGACCTCTTATACAGACTTCAGGGCTATGCGGATTCGGATAAATACCATACTCTTATGAACTTTTTACTTAGCGTCCCGCTCCTGGTGCTTGATGACCTTGGTAGTGAAAGGCTCTCAGATTGGAGAATAGAAACACTCTCTTACATAATAACCCACCGGTTTAACTTTTTGAAAAGCACCATAATAACCACCAACTACAGCCTTACGAAGCACGAAGACACGACAAATACCTTGGGAGAGAGACTATCGGAGGCGATAGTTGGCAAAATATGTCAAATGAACGAGATTATTCACCTGACTAACTAAACAAAGAGAGCAAGTATAAGCGCCGGCATTAAGTTTAAGAGCTTAAAGTTTTCCAACAAACCCATGATTTTCAAGGCGGATAGCATTAGAAGACCACCACCTATAAAAAAGGCGTTAGCCATAGACTGCTGAGCTATAAACTCTCCGTAGAAGTAAGCTATTATGGTAATAGAACCCTGAAAGAAAAGCACGTAGAAGGCGGACAGAACCACGCCCTTACCTAAGGAAGAGGACAGTATGATTGAAGAAAAGCCGTCCATAAATGCCTTGGATATTAGTAGAGAGCTATCACCTTTTACACCTTCCAAAATACAACCCATCAGCGTCATCGGACCTACGGTGAAAAGGAGAGAAGCGGATACAAAGCCTTTAGAGACCTCCGAGGAGCTAGAGGTAAGAGCTTCAAGCCTCTCTTCAAGACTGAGAAAAGTGCCTATGAGAGAGCCAATCACAAGCAGAAAAAAGACCTTCAACAATTCAGGTTTGTTCTCCA
This sequence comes from Aquificaceae bacterium, assembly GCA_025057245.1. Taxonomy (GTDB): domain Bacteria; phylum Aquificota; class Aquificia; order Aquificales; family Aquificaceae; genus Pampinifervens. The sequence goes on from JANWYC010000014.1 coordinate 9,733, forward strand.
CCACCAGCCTTACACCCAGTAATAGCGTAAAAAGACCTATGCTATGCAGAACCACCTTGTTAAACCTCTCTGGTATAAGAGAGGAGAAGCGCAAACCCAATAAACTTCCACCAAGCACCAGCCCTGCGTTGAGAATGCTTCCAAAGGTAGGAAACATCAGTCAGAGGTCTCTTTTCCCGCCATTGCTTGTGAGATTATGTCTTGGAAAACGTTGAATAAAAATTCAGCCCTATCCTCGGGCGTGTAGCTTTGCAGAACCCTTTCCCTCGCCATCTTGCCTATCTCCCTTGCCTCATGGGGATTGTCCAGATAATAGACCACCTTCTCCTCTATGTCCGCCCTATCAAGGGGTAGGTAGGTTATAACCTCCTTCTCCGGAGTGAGAAAACCTGGAAGGGTAGCTTTGAAATCTAACAATGGTGCACTTTCCATGTAAGCCACCTCAAGGGGTGCAAAGCCTATGCTCGTGGGAACTGCGTGAGGAAAGCTTAAAAGGGTCATGTGAGACCTACCTATTACCTCAAGCGCCTCGTCCCAGCTTTGAACATCTACGTGTTCGTGACCTTCTTTTAGCTCACCCTCAAACACGCCCAATATTTTCAGATTTATACCATCAAGAAAGCTAAGAATATACCATCTTTTCCTTGCGGTAGCATACAAAAGGGCATCGTTAAGAAATCTTAAATACTCTTGAGTGTTCTCCTGTCTCCACTGGTTAAACTCCTCTTGGAAGCTGGGATTAAACATGGAGATTATATACTCGCTCGCATACAGAATATGAGCTTCTGGATTTCTAAAGAGGAACTCGCCCAATTCAAAAAAGTAGGGAATAAAGTTTTCCTTCAGGTTTTTAAGCGCATCCCTGGCTAAGATATCTGGGTCAACTACTGGTCCCAGAAAAACCAGCTCAATATCCTTTTCCTCCTGCGGCTGGGGCATTATCTCTGGGTCAACAAAGGGAATTATGTAAAAAGTGCCTCTTTCGTGTCCCAGAAACCTGAGGCTATCCGCATACTTAAGGTCAGTAACTACAGGCAAAAAGTTATTAGACCTTTGCAGGTCAAGAAGAACAGGAAAATGGAACAAAGGCTCATCGGTAAACAGGCTTACATGCACAAAACCAAAGGCATCAGATATGGGTAGTCTCTCTCCCTCCCTTTCTCCAAAAATCACACAAGAGCCGTTAAAGTCAAGGCTGAAGATTGGGGAGAACTCTAAAAGTTCGTTAACTACCCTTTGAAGGTCTCCAGAAGAGAGGTCAAAGTCTCTAACCTCCACGCCCTTTTGTTTGAAGAGCTTAACAAAGCTGAGGAAATGCCTGTGTATTCCTAAGTCTTCTCCCTGTCTAAGAAAGGCTATTTTCATAGTTCAAATATCATAACATAGAAATAAGCTTTTTAATGTCTGTCTCAGGCATAGGTTTCCCAAGGAAGTAACCCTGCACATAGGTGCATCCCATATCTTGAAGCATTCTAAGCTGCTCCTCTGTCTCAACACCCTCCGCGAGGGTATCTATGCCTAAGTCAGTGGCAAGGGTTATGATGTTTCTGACTGCGGACCTGGTTCTACTATCTTGCACCATAGCCCTTACAAAAGACATGTCTATTTTAAGGAGGTCTACGGGGAAATTGAGAAGATACACAAAGGAAGAGAAACCCGTTCCAAAATCGTCAAGTGCTATCTTAATTTTGGTGTTTCTCTTTATATCTTGTAAGTAATTTAAAGCTGAGCTGTATTCCATAAAAACCCTCTCCGTGATTTCTACTATGATGTATATGCCCGTTGGAACTTCCATTAACTTTTCCACTAACTGTCTGTCTTTAAAGCTCTTTGCGGATATATTCAAAGAAATAGGCACACCAAATTCTTGGCTTTTCCTCACCGCTTCGTCTATCGCCCAGTTTTCAAAATCTCTCAAAAACCTACTGTTTTCAAGGTAGTCTATGAAGTAGGCAGGGGTGTAAATCTTGCCATCTCTGTCTTTTATTCTTACCAATGCCTCAAAACCTCTAAGTCTTAGCCCTCTGCTTGTAAAGTAAGGCTGGTAATAGAAAAGGAAAAGGTTTTCCTGCAGAGCTCTACTTACCAACTGTATTGCTACGTTCGTTTCCTCAGCCTTTTTCTCAAGCTCACTCCTGTAAAACCTCATTTCACCCTCACCCTCTGACTTTGCCTGAGAAAGGGCAAGGCTCGCCCTTTCATAAAGAGTTTTAAAATCCTTTCCATCTTTAGGAGACACTGAAATACCTGCGTTAGCGGATATGGTAATGCTATGTTCTCCCAGAAGTAAGGGTTCTTCGAAAGCCTCTTTTATCGTGTTTTCCAGAATAAAGACTTCTTTCTCGTCTTTGAGAGGACCAAGCAGCAAACCGAACTCATCCCCAGCTATTCTAGCAACCAACCCATTGTTAGGAAAGAGCTTGCTTATCCTTCTGCCCACCTCATACAGCACCTTATCTCCCACATCCACACCGTAGTTTTTATTGACGATGGCAAGCCCGAATATGTCTATGAGAGCGAGGGCATACATATTATCCTGTTCAAGAAGGGTTTCAGCCTTTGACCTAAAACTTTCCATGTTAAGAAGCCCAGTCACCACATCGTACAAGGCAAGCCTCTCCACCTCCGAAGAGAGCTGGACTTCCTTTGTTATGTCCTTACCTATGCTTATGTAGTTTAATCCTCCGTCTGGTAGTCTAACTGGGTATATGGACTGTTCGAGATAGAAAATTTCACCGTTCTTTTTCCTGTTCACGAATATACCATGAAATTCCTCACCTGCCAGAAGGTTATTCAACAAACTTTTAAAAAAGTCCGCAGTGTGATAACCAGACTTGAACACGCTTGGTGATTTGCCTAAGAGTTCTTCTTCTGAATATCCACTAATTTCTTGTACCATTGCGTTTACATACGTTATTTTCCCGCTTTTATCACATATCATTACCCAAGATTTGGAGTTTTCTATCGCCTTTGATATTATGGTTTCCCTGTTTATTTTTTCTATTTTTTCAAGAGTAGACTGCAGGTTTTCCTTTATTCTAAAAAGCAGGTCTTCTACTTCTCTTTCAAAGTAATACGGCTCACCCGCATAGATGTTAAGCACATACTCTACCTTTTTACCCTTTGACATGGGTATGGCACAGGAGGATAGGTATCCTCTTTTCAACATCTTTTCTCTACATGGCTCCATAAAATCCATTTCCAGAGTGTTGGTGTTTACGATTATTCTATTTTCTCTAAAGGCAGTTGCGGTTGGTCCTTTACCCTCAGGAAGGTTTTCTCTGGTAGATATAACAATCTCTGAAAGGTATCCATCTTCGTATCCATAGTAATAAATAGGCTTTATGTAATCACCGTCTGGCACACCTACCCACGCAAACTTCAGTTTACCCTTTTCCACTAAAGTTTTACACGTACTTCTTAAAA
>JANWYC010000150.1 GCA_025057245.1 Aquificaceae bacterium
CAAGTGCGTTGTAGAACTATTGCCGTATGCCTATAAGATAATTCTCAAACACCCTCGGTTTTGGATTGACAAGATGATTTTGGGATTGTATATTATTTTTAAATTCATTTAGGAGGTGCGTAATGAACCTTGAAGAGGTAAAGCCGGGTCAAGAGGTAACCATACTTAGCTTTGCGGGAAAGGGAGACATTCTTGAAAAGGTCAGAGCCATGGGTTTGAGAGAAGGGAGGAGAGTATCTCTCTTGCAAAAGGTGGGTAGAAACATTCTTCTTAAGGTAGACAACTCAAGAATAGTCATAAGTAAAGAAATTGCCAGAAGCATACAGGTTCAATGAAAAAGCTAAGAGTTGCCCTTGCGGGCAATCCCAATGTAGGTAAGACAAGCATAATTAACCATCTTGCAGGCACTAACCTTAAAGTAGGCAACTGGGCTGGCGTAACCGTAGAAAGAAGGGAGGGTAAGCTAAGGTTTGAGGATTACGAGATTGAGCTGGTAGACCTTCCGGGTATATACACCCTTGAGCCTATCTCCGAAGACGAGTGGATAGCATACAACTACATCACCCGTGAAAAGCCAAACCTGATAGTAAACGTGATAGAAACGCCAAACATGGAAAGGGACCTGCTCCTAACTGTGGAGCTCTTGGAACACGAGGTGCCCATGGTTCTGGTCTTGAACATGATGGATGAAGCTCAAAAGTTAGGTTTAGAAATTGACGACAGAAGGCTTTCGGAGCTCTTGGGTGTTAGGGTTCTGAAAACCAACGCTCGGAAGGGAGAAGGCGTGGAAGCCATAGTCCAAAACCTTGTTAGTGTTCACGAACTCAGAGAAAAACCGAGGGTTCTAAGATACGGTGAGGAAGTGGAAAAAGCTTTGGGAGAAATGGCTGTGGATGGGGTGAGTAGCAAGGCACAGCTTATTGAAAAACTTCTAAAAAGTGAGGAGGGCAGGATATACAGAGAGAGAATAAAGAAAACTTTTGGTAAGGACGCTTACGAGGTTATAAAGGACGAAAGGTATGCCACGGCTCACGGTATTTACAACGAAGTGGTTCGTAAAAAGCTTCTCACCGCAAGGGATATAACAGACTCCCTTGACAGAGTGCTTCTTCATCCTGTGTTTGGCATACCCTTTTTCCTGCTTATTATGTTTTTAGTGTTCAAAGTCTCCTTTGACTTCTCCGCACCTTTTATGGACTGGGTGGATGGCTTTATAAACCAATTTCTTGCACCTATTGTGGCTAATGCACTTACCGCCATGGGTGCGGGTGATTGGATAAGCAGGCTTTTCTCAGAGGCTGTGGTCGGGGGCGTGGGTTTTGTGTTAACCTTTGTTCCACTTATGGCGGTTATATACTTCCTTCTTGCCCTTTTGGAATTCTCTGGATACCTACCAAGAGTTGCCTTTCTTATGGATAGGCTCATGCACAGGCTCGGTTTACATGGAAAAAGCCTTGTCCCACTCCTGCTGGGATTTGGGTGCAACGTGCCTGCCATAGTAGCCACAAGGTCTTTGGAGACCAGAAGAGACAAATTGATAGTGATGGCTATGATACCTTTTATGAGCTGTCCCGCAAGGCTTGTGGTCTTCTCCTTCTTTGCGGTTATTTTCTTCAAAAACCCTGCGGTGGTAATATTTTCACTATACCTTTTGGGTATACTAATAGCCTTCTTGACTGCCTTTCTTTTGAGGAAGGCGGTCTTTAGAGGAGAGCTATACCACTTTGTGATGGAGCTACCACCTTACAGACTGCCTACGCTTAGACTTCTTTTCAGAATAGTCTGGGTCTATGTTAAGAACTTTCTTTACAGGGCTGGAACGCTTATCTTTGTTGCTTCAGTTTTTGTGTGGCTTCTTTTGAACATGCCACCCGGCGTCAAAAACCCTTCAGAAAGTGTTGCCGGTCATTTAGGCAGGGCTATAGCACCTATCTTTGAACCGTTGGGTATTCATGACTGGAGGATGTCCACATCTCTCATACCCGCCTTTCTGGCAAGGGAGATAGTGCTTAGTTCTATGGGAACTATTTACGCAGTTGAGGTGGAAGAGAAAAAAGAAGAGTTTACGCTTTCTGAGGCTCTAAAAGAGCAGGTTATAGGGTTGGGAGTAGCGGTTAAAGACGCAGTGCTTAATCTTTTGAAGCTAACACCCACAGCTTTTGAAGTGGAAGAGGGTTCTGAGAATTTGAAGTCAGTTATTGCTAAAAGTCTTTCTCCCGCATCTGCGCTTGCCTTTATGGTTTTTCTACTGCTATACACTTCCTGTCTTGGCACCGTGGGGGTCATGTGGAAAGAGGCAGGTAGGACTTTCACAGTGCTGTTCTTCCTTTACAGCTTCTTAATAGGTTGGTTTATGGGATTTATAGCCTACAGGGTTGGAAGCCTTTTGTAAAATGTTTAGCCTTTAGTCATGCTTTGTCTTACGACGCATACAAGGCAGAAGAGACAAGGTTTATAGCTTGCATAGTGTCTTAGAGGGTAGCGAGCATATCAAAAAGTTAGTAGCATAGTTTCGTATCTAAAAACCACCAGCAAGAAGACAAGACAGACCACATAACCGCTATGATGTTTATTCTACAGAACTTGGCGATGCTCTCAAAGCTGAGTTTTTCAAGTTTCCCCAAGTGCTTTATAGAATTATTGTAATACGCATGTCGTAAAATTCTCCAACATTCTCAAAGATTGTCCTGGCTCTAATTACGAGCCTTCCAAGTAAACCATTATAAATGGGTTTTTGTATTCTTCCTCGGTAAAGCTCTCTTTCTCTACGAGCCCTTTGAGAACATCTCTGTCTTTTTCAGAGAAGAGAGAAAAGTAGTCCGCAAAGTTTCCAACGAGCAAGACATACTGCGCAGACTTGTAAACCCGCCAGAAAAACTCAGCCCTCTTTTCCTCTTGCAGTTTTTGAATAAAGGGAATAAGAAGCTCATCCACATAAGGTGTGTAGTCTTCATAACCTGGTGCTTCATCTTCGTAGAGTTTCTCTATTTCCTTTACCAGCTCTATAAGAAAATCCCAGAGCTCTTCCTCCGGATTTGTCTGAACGAGGGTCTCCCACTCCTCTTTGTCAAATTCCAGAAAACCTGTTTTCACGAAGTTTTTAATAAGCTCCTTCCTGAAGCTTTTAAGGTCTGTAGGCTTTTTCTCTTTTTCTTTCACATCACCCAAAAGCAAGGCAACCGCATGCTTACAAAATTCTCCATAAGGGCAGGTGCATAAGCTGTATAGCTCACCTTTGTAAAAGACTACTTCAGTGCGGTAGAGCTCAGTTCCCTGAACCAGACCATACAGATAATTCGGGTTTAAAAACTCCTTTTTAATCACATGCCCCTTCTTGGCGTAGTCTTTACCCCTTTCTATGACTTTAGCTTCAAACTTATCGTTAAGGAGCTCCGTGAGCTTCTCTTTCTCTTTAGTGCATAGAAAGTACAAGTTCATGCATCTTCACCTACATACTGTGCGGTAACTATGTCTATGGTAGATATGTGAGAGAAAAGCCAGTTTATGAAAAACT
>JANWYC010000151.1 GCA_025057245.1 Aquificaceae bacterium
GACGCCAACTACTTCATACGGTGCAAATAATGTTCTAAACCTTAGTAACCAACACGCTAGGTGAGGAATTGAAAGGTCGTAGGAGCTCTCTCGATAGGAGTTCCTAAGTCAACTTTAGAAAGTCCGCATCTTGTCTGAAAAGTCCCTTCTCATGCCCCATTTAAGGATTTGAGCCTGATTACACTAGAGCTCGTAAAGTTCTTATGAATTAGAGACGAGAGAATTATTAGACAATTAATATTAGACACGATGAGACACTGCGGTTTTTAAACGCCTAAAGTATTTTACCGCAACCTCGGTTTGTCTATAATTATATTAGTGCGTAAAATAGCCCTCATAGCCTTCTGCATTTTTGGTTTTATTTTTGTTCTACTTGGATTGTTTTTCTTTCTTCTATCTCTAAACCTTCCCCATGTAGAGACGCTTAGAGACTGGAAGCCACCGTTAGCTACAGTGGTGTATGACGCCAAAGATAGACCTTTTGGTGACGTGGCTATACAGAGAAGGTATTACGTGGAGCTGAAGCATATTCCACCTCATGTTAGACAGGCTTTCATATCCGCAGAGGATAAAAACTTTTACAAACATCCGGGCGTTGACCCTGTTGCGGTCCTTAGGGCTATACTTACCAACATAAGGCATGGGGAGATAAAACAGGGGGCTTCTACCATAACCCAGCAGTTAGCAAGAAACCTTTTTCTTACTCCCGACAAGAGTTTTAAGAGAAAGATAAAAGAGGCTTTGCTCGCTATTAAAATAGAAAAACATTACAGCAAAGACCAGATATTAGAGATGTATCTAAACTACATATACTTGGGTCAGGGTGCTTATGGAGTGGAAGCCGCTTCAAGAATATACTTTGGAAAGTCAGTAAAGGAGCTGACTGTGGACGAGGCTGCACTTTTAGCTGGACTTCCGAAGGCACCCACAAGATACAATCCTTTCAGAAACCCAGACAGAGTCAAAGATAGAAGGAATTATGTGCTTATGCGTATGCATGATGATGGATACATAGGCGATGAAGAGCTGAAAAGGTTAGTGGAAAGACCCATAAATGTGAAGGTTGAGAACAGATACTACGGTATGGACTACTTCCTTGACTTTCTTAAAGAGTATTTGGCAGAAAAATACGGTGAGGTGTTTCTCGCCGGCGGATACAAGGTTTATACTACCGTGGATAAGGACCTTCAGGAGCATGCTAAGCAGGTTCTTAAACGAGGTATTATGAAAGTTGCAAAAGCAAACGGTATACCTTTCCTTCCAGAAGACCCTTATCAGATAGAAAAACTCTACGAGGAGCAAAAAGTAGAGCAAAAGCCAGGCAAGGTCTACATAGGCAAGGTTTTAGAGGTTAAAGGTGAAAGTTTAATAGTAAGCCTAAAAGATGCGCAGTTTGAAGTGAGCTTTAAAGGAGTACCGCTTGAGAAGGGAGACTTTGTGCTGGTAAGGTTCTACAGGGATAGAAAGGACAAAGACCTTCGCGTAGAGGTCCTTCCAGACCTTCAAGGTGCGCTGGTAAGCCTTGATGTGGAAACAGGAGCTATCAGGGCTATGGTGGGAGGCTATTCTTACCTGAGAAGTCCCTTTAACAGGGCGGTTTACGCAAAAAGACAGCCCGGCTCCGCTATAAAACCCATCATATACTTAGCTGCACTTATGAGGGGCTACACGCAGGTAACGCTTATAGATGCAACTCCCAGAAGCTTTTATGACCCTTCAACCGGCAAGAATTGGACACCAGATAATTACGAAGGTACGGAGTATGGACAAATAACCCTAAGAACTGCCCTTGCTAAAAGCGTAAATACAGCTACGGTAAACCTCCTTGCAGATATAGGCTTTGACCTACCAATAGAATTAGGCAGGCTTTTGGGTATGGAACTAAAACCTTACTACTCAATGGCTCTTGGTAGCATAGAGGTTACACCCTTACAGCTTACCTCCGCTTTCCAGGCTTTTGCCAATCTGGGTATACGCTGTGAGCCGTATTTTATAAGAAGGATAGTGGGTCCAGATGGCTTAGTCGTTGAAGAGAATTCCTCTAAATGTGAACAGGTTTTGCCACCTCAGGAAACGCGAGTATTAGTGGACATGCTTCGTGCGGTAGTTCTTGAAGGAACCGGTGCGTCCGCCAGCTCCCTGGGAAGAGTGGTAGCAGGAAAGACCGGCACTACAAACGATTATATGGATGCATGGTTTATAGGCTTTTCTCCACACTTGGTGGCTGGTGTGTGGGTTGGGTTTGATGTGAAAAGAAGTATGGGTAAAGGTATGGCAGGTTCAAGGGTAGCCCTTCCCATATGGATAGATTATATGTCATTGGCGAGCTACATGTATCCTGCGGCAGACTTTCCAATTCCTGAAGATGTGGTTATATTTAACTGTCCTAAACCTATGCTCTTTGTAGCGGGCACCGAGACCATATGTCAAGATGAAGAACAAACAGAACCACAAAAAAACGAGCTTGAAGGCGTAGTGGAGCCCAAGTATATGGAAGATAAAAGAATAAAGGAACTGCCTTGATGAGAGAAATACTACTTGAAAGCACCTTTGTTAGTATAGATGTGGAAGCTACGGGCGTGGACCCTTCTAAGTCAGAAATTGTTGAAATTGCCTGCGTGAGAGTAGAGGGGGGTGTGATTACGGAGAGCTTCTCCACACTTGTAAACCCTGGCTATTCAGTGCCTCCGAATATAACGGCTCTCACTGGCATAACAAACGCTATGTTAGTAGGAAAACCCAAAATGGAAGATGTGCTTCCTAAGTTTCTAAAGTTCGTAGGTGATAGTGTGCTTGTGGCTCACAAAGTGGAGAAAGATATAGCTTTTATAGACAAATATCACAAAATGCTGTATGGAAAGCGATTTCGTCCACCTCACATATGCACCTTTAATCTTGCAAGAAACATCCTACCCGACTTGAAAAAATACTCTCTTAAGGACTTAGCGGACTACTTTCAAGTGGAACATGGCAGAGCTCACAGAGCCATGGACGATGCCAGAACCACAGCCCTTGTGTTCCTTGAGCTTCTCAAAATCTTGTGGAATAGGTTAGGAATAGGGGAATACCTTGAAGTAAAAAAACTATCCAAGGGATAGAATAGTCCAAAGCTTTGCACAGATTCTCAGTTGCTAATATCCAACTATCTAAAAAGCCCTTCAGTCTTGATTCATAAGGACTTTGTAAACTTTTATAAAACTTCCAGTGAAAATTGCCCTAAATGGTTAGTCTTAAGTTTGGTAGTGCTTTGTCCAACAAAGACAAAGGTTTCAATATCCCTCATGACACCCTCTCATCCACTAATTAACAATTGAAAACATAACTAACCTACATACGTCGGGTGAGAAATTACCCATGACGAAGTTCTCCTCTGAAAAAGCTGTAAGCAATGGAATAACCATAAACATACGCAAGCAAAGTTATTCCCTTCCTCCACCTGCTTATAGCGTTAAAACTCTTCACACAGCCTAGCACACCCTCCACCACCTGCCTTATTGACTTGTCCTCCTT
>JANWYC010000152.1 GCA_025057245.1 Aquificaceae bacterium
GGCAGGGAGACTGGGAACTGGTGGAAGGCGTCCCTTACGCTATGGCTTCTCCGAGACCTATTAATCAGAGAGTAGCAGTGAGAATGTCATGGCTGTTGGAAAATTTACTTGCAAGCTGTGAGACTTGCAACGCCTTTGTTGAACTTGACTGGTATATATCAGACGACACGGTAGTTAGACCAGACCTTTTGGTTTTCTGTGGAGAAGTGCCAGAAAAGTTGGAAGATAAGCCTGAAATGGTAATAGAAATCGTGTCTCCTTCCAGTAAAGCTATGGATGAAGGCTTAAAGTTTGAACTCTATCAAGAACAGAAAGTCCCCTACTTTGTCTTAGTTTACCCTGAGGACAAAACGTTTGTGGTATACGAGCTTAAAGACAGAAGGTATGTGTTGAAAGAAGATAGGAAATTTTACCTTAAAGGTTGTGAGTTGGAGCTTGACTTTACGGAGGTCTTTTATGGGCTTGTTTAACTTTAAAAATGGAGGTTTTGATGAGATTTTACGGTATTCCTTCAGAGGATAGAGTTGTGGAAATCGTGAGTTCCATTAATAGCTCTGGCGCGTGGATTTTTGAGGAGAATGGAGAGAAGTATGTTCTTAACTCTGAAGAAGTGAAGGCAAAACTTTTAGAACTTGTGGAAAAGGTAAAAGAGTGGAAGGCAAGAACGAAACACATACCAGCCGGCACTACACTCATATTCGTTCATGAGCCCTCTGAACCTAAGGCTTTTAAGATATACGACCTTAGCTCATTAGGCTGTGCGGTAAGTCTCAACCCACCGAGATGGAAAGTATACATAAAAGAACTGGAAGCTCAGATGTCTCCGTAGAGCTCTTTAATTATCTCTTCACCGCCTTCTTTTAAAAGCCTTCTTGCTAGAGACCTTCCCAAGTTCTCAGCCTCTTGAGGTTTTCCCTGCACTAAACCTTCAAAAAACCTTTTTCCCTCAAGGTCTGATATAAAGGCTTTTAGCATTAGCAAGCCGTTCTCAATCCACGCGTAAGCACCCATAGGCACTTGACAGCCCCCATGAACCTCAGCAAGAAAAGCTCTCTCCGCCACAGCCCTCAGCCTGCTCTCTTCATGGTCAAGGAAGTTTATAGCCTCCCTTACTCTCACATCCTCATGTCTTATCTCTATTGCTAAACTGCCCTGTCCCACCGCAGGTATAAACTGGTAGAGAACCTGATGCACTCTATCCTCAAGACCCAGCCGTTTAACACCAGCGTAGGCTAAAACTATAGCGTCATACATACCCTCCTGTAGCTTTCTAAGCCTCGTGTCCACGTTGCCTCTAAGCATTTCCACTCTCAGCCCTGGTCTTTTCCTTTTAATCTGAACCTGTCTCCTTAAAGAAGACGTGCCCACGATGGCACCCTCTGGAAGCTCCTCAATGGTCTTTCCATCCTTTGAAATGAGCACATCAAAGGGCTCCTCCCTTTCAGTAATAGCACCCAAGGTCAAACCCTCTGGAAGCTGTGTGGGAACGTCTTTTAAGGAATGAACCGCCAAGTCTATTGTGCCCTTGAGTAAAGCATCCTCTATCTCTTTTACAAACAGACCTTTCCCACCAATCTTTGCCAGCGGGGCATCAAGAATTTTGTCCCCAGTGGTCGTTATCAGAACTAGCTCTACTCTATGCCCCCTGCTTTCAAGCTTCTCTTTTACGAAGTTTGCCTGCCAGAGGGCAAGTTTGCTCCTGCGAGTTCCTATACGCAAAAACATACTTTAGGCTTATAAGTATAAAACAAACTTTTACATGCTTCGAGCGAGAAATTACTCCACATCCTTGCTTTAAGTTTTTGAAGAGACTTAACTCATCCCTAAGTTTTCCAGCTCATATTCTGGGAACGTTCCTCACTGGTTAAGTGTAGAGTTCTGCGGTTAGGACAACGGTTAGGTTGCCGTGTCTAACGGCTAAATTTCTCGTTTCTGATTCATAGAGGTTTTACGAATTTTCGCATAGTTAAGCTAAAACCCTGAAGTGGTTGAGTATCATCAGAGATTATTTCTTTGGGACAAAGCACGGTCAGGGAGCTCTTCTAAAAATAACAGCGGTATCGCTAAGAACTTTTAATGCGAGGCTTTTATGCCTTCCCAATTTCTTACTCAGCTTACAAGCACTAAAGTATTTTCTCCGATACAGCTCCCTCAAGGTGGAGTATGTCTTCCCGGTGGTATTATAATGGCATGACCCTGCATTTGCCAGTGTATTACCTCTGTTATAGCGGAAGGCACAAGCTCTACAAAAGGATAAAAATCCTTTTCGGAAAGTCCGTAGACCTGCTCCGCCGCAACCCTACAAATCTTAAACTTGACGCCGTATAAGCTTAGAATTTCAGCTCTGTCAACAAGTTCCGAGTAAAGTTCTTTGTTTTTATATGCAAACACAGGAACTTCCCTTCCATGGGAAACTACAACTATGTCGATGTCATCAAGACTAAAATTGTAGGGTGAATTTGTAAGAACATACATAATGTTGGATATAAAACCTAGAGATAATTTTAGCCTTTCAGGACTTTCAAGAAAAAGCCAGAATACCGCCTTAAAAGGTTTCTGATATGGCGTTTCAACCACTTTGCTATGAGGTTGAGAAAAGCCTAAGGAAAAGATTAAAACCAAAACAAAAAACATCCTCATAGTGTCGCCCTCCTTTTTAAAGACTATTGTATTATCTTACAAAAGTATCAAACCTGTCAATATAACTAAAGAGAATGTTTTAAATTCCTCTAAGGCAGAAAAGACAAGGCTTATAACTTGCATGCCGTAAAGGATAGTGTCTCAAGGGGTAGCATAGTTTCACAGCCAAAAACAACCAGCAAGAAGACTAGACAAACCGCATAACCGCTATCTGTGAATGTGAAGTAGCATAAGGTTTATTCTATGGGACTGTATAGCACTTTTGAAGCTAATTTTTTATGGTTTCCCACATGGGCTATAGAATTATTGCTGTCTGCTTCTTGTATAATTCTCAAACATTCTCATACAACAAAACAAGAAGCAGGAAACAGGGAATTGAATTGTATTATTGGGAGACACAAGGTCCCCAAGGTTTTATAATACTGACCTCAAGAAAAGAGAAGGGAGAGGAAGGGATGATGGAAGCGGAGTATTCCTTAGTATGGATATTTGCCTCATGTTTCAAGTTAAAGGACTATGGCTGGCAATCCAACCAGCGAGCTCCATGCCATACCCCAGGGGCGTCCGCACCGTTTACTACTCGGGTAAATCCCAAGTAGTGAAGGATTGTTTCATGCTACGTCCATACATCCACTATTTGACACGTTCAAACAGGTCAGCGGATGCGTTCACGACAGCACTAGCGATGGAATTAAGAGATTAAATGACTAGACGCTAAGACGCAAACCTTATGGTGTGTCAAACACCAAGCTTAATAAGAGCTCAAGACAAAGCAAGTCAAGAACTTAGTGATTGCCTGAGTTTCTGAACTATTTCCTCTATCAAGGCGGTTGGAGATTCTCCCTCCCTTACGAT